>CALVVW010000048.1 GCA_944364005.1 uncultured Bacilli bacterium
GGGTTTCTTTCCAATTTCTAACAAACTATTAATTTTTTCAAAATTTATATTGACTTTTAATAGTTAGTCTCCTTTATCTTATTGTAATTTTTCAATCCATGCATCAACATCATTCCAAGATGTCAACATTTTATTGCGTTCTCCTTCATTTGCTGAAAACAATAAATCAAGTTCTCCTTTGATATTAGAATTTGGTAATAAAGTTTTATAGTCTCTAAAACAATGACCAATCCAACCAGCATTAGAACTTGCAACAATGGTATCTTTCCCAGATAAATCATACTCTTTTAAGAACTTTTTCATGACAGGGCTGATTCCATACCACCAGGTACAAGTAATTAAAACTATTTTTTTATAGTTAGCTAAGTCTATATTTACTTCTTTAATCTCAACATCTCGTTTGATGTTATTATTTTGCCATTCTTCTACTACCGTGTCATAGTCATCAAAAAATGGAATTTCTGGTTCTAACTCTAAAATATCAGCATTTAACTTATCTTTTACATATTCTGCTACTTTTTTACTATTTCCTGTAAAACTATAATAAATTACTAAAGTACCCGTCATTTTATTTTTCTCCGTTCTTTATTTTTTCTTCTAATTTTTCAATAAAGAAACGTTGCGTTGGATGAATATATTCCTTGGCTTTCTCCAATGTAAACCAGTCTATTTTATCCATTTCAGGAAATTCTTCTATCGTATTAGAGTTTTTGGGCCATTCTAATTGAAATGTATTACTTTTAAAGTTAGAAATATCTCCATCATAATAGGAATAAAACATAACTACTAATTTTTTGTTTGTAACTTTTTTAGATGCTAAGAAATAGATATCGTTCACAATTTTTAAATTTGTCTCTTCTTCTACTTCTCTTTTCGCAGCCGTTAATACTTTTTCACCATCTTCCACTATTCCTTTTTGTACTGACCATGCACCTTTATCTTGTTTCTCCCAGTAAGGTCCACCAAAGTGTGCAAGCAATACTAAGACATTATCATTTTCTTTTTTATATAATAAGATACCAGCACTTCTTTTCATTTATTGTTCCTCCTCATATACTTCTTTTGCCATACGGAATGTTACCCAGGCATTTGGCCATCCAGCATAAAAAGCAGCATGTGTAATAATTTCTGCCATTTCTTCTTTCGTAATCCCGTTTCTCTTGGCATTGATTAAATGACTCTTTAAACTAGAATCTAATATTCCTTTACTCATTAATGCAACTACAGTAATTAACGATCTGTCTCTTAATGATAATTTATCTTCTCTAGACCATACTTCACCAAATAAGACATCATCATTTAATTCAGCAAACTTAGAAGCAAATTCTCCTAATTGATCTCTTCCTGTTGTTTGTTTTACCATATTTTATCATCCTTTCCTTTTACTATTTATAGTATAATTCTTAAAGTATACTTTAAGTCAATATTTCTAAAACTTAAAAAATTTTCTTTAGACTGGTTATTAGCTCATTACCTTTTTTTACTTCTTCATATGATATATTGAAAGGAGGGAGAAAACATTGAATCAAGATAATTTAGAAGACATCATGAGAGATTGCTGTAAAGATAAAAAAGATGATTGCTTATGCAGAGTATTAGATTGCGTATGTAAAAAAGGAGTAACTGGTCCTACCGGTCCAACCGGACCTACGGGTGCTACTGGTAGACAAGGTATAACTGGTCCTACAGGAGCTACTGGTCCTCAAGGTATCACTGGTCCTACTGGTGCAACTGGAGCAACTGGTGTAACTGGTCCTACAGGAGCTACTGGTCCTCAAGGTATCACTGGTCCTACTGGTGCAACTGGAGCAACTGGACCTACAGGACCTGCCGGAGAAGATGCTACCACTTTCAATAGTTATGCTATGGTACATGATGAATCAAACTCAACTGTATCACACAATCAACCAATACTTTTCCAAAACACTAATATTTCTAACAAAATATCATATAACCCTGCAACTGGTGATTTTACTATTCCTGAAGAAGGAATTTATATTATCCACTGGTGGATTAACGTAAGACATACTGATACTAACCATTCTACTTGTGAACCTAGAACTTTAGGAGTTGAACTACATCAATTCTGGCCATCAGACGTTCTAATTGCCCATTCTTCTACTCATAATAAACTTACTTGTTGTGATACTGGTACTATTAGTGGTAATGCAATATTTGCAGCACTTCCAGGTGCAAGTTATCGTTTAATTAACACATCAGGAATCGACTTTAGCCTAGTACCTAACGATTTATATTCAGCAGCTGTGTCTATTACTAGGATAGTGTAATCTTTAAAAGGAGTCTTAACGACTCCTTTTTATGTTAATTTTTTTCTTTTATTTTATTCTTATACAAATCAATTTTGTAATTTAGGAAACCTAGTGTTTCTTCTTTTTCTTTCATCTCTTGTAATAGAATTTCTTTTTGATTTAATAACATTTCTAATCTTTTTTCTTCCCCTGTTTTTTTATCATTTATCAATTCTAAAAACTTTATTATATCTTCTAATTTAAAACCAGCTTTTTTCATACATATAACAAATTTTAATCTTTCAATATCTTTTTCTTGATAATCTCTTATGCCATCTTTTTTATTTACATCTTCTAATAATCCAATTTGTTCATAATAACGTAAAGTGGCACTGGGAATATTAAGTTTTTTGCTTACTTCGCTTATTTTCATTGTCTCCTCCTAATAGCTTTGCTTATTCTTTTATTCTTAATTTGACCAATCTATTTTAAATATTCCTACTCCATCTTCTATAAAGCTATTTTTTAAATAAAATTCTTTATCTTTGGTATCAGAAATTAATTCTATCCTATTAAAATGTTTTATCGTAGTAATCTGCTTAAGTAAGGTCGTACCTATTTTTTGATTCTGATATTCAGGGGCCACTACTAAATAACTAATGAATAAGTTTATGCATTGGTCTGATAAAGCGGTAACTAACCCAATTAATTTATTGTCGTCGTAGGCAAAAATTTTGTAAGTGCTATTTTTTATTGATGTATATAACTTTTCTGGATATTTTCCAGAGTTCCAATTTACGCTTAAAAATAATTGGGCAATTTCTTCTTTTGTGCAGGTCATTTCTGTTTTGTAGTTAATCATTTCTATACCTCCTCTTGATTTCTTCATAGATACATTTATTTATCATGGCTCCTATTTCTATCCCTTTGTTATCATAATTAAATTGTAAATCATCCACACCTGATATAAAAATAGAAAAAATATAATCACCATATTTTGTTGAGATAATACCACCATCGTTTCTAACATTTGGCATTTTATCTCCGTCGTAAATAATTGTCCCACTTTTTGAGGCTATATAGTTAATATTACTTTCTTCTGTTCCTTTTGTTAGATAATCCCATTGTGGTAATCCTTTTTTTATAATATCCGAAGTTTCTTGTAATTTTAATACCTCTATACATTTTTTAGATATTTCTTTATTTATTACTTTTTCATCTAATAACATTTGATATGTTTTAGCATATTCGTATGGAGTGGTTGTTCCAAACTTATAATATTTTAATAGGTTTAGAGAACAATGTAGTTTTGTCTTAGTGAATCCTAGCTCCTTTATGGTTTTATTTATGTTATCTATTCCTAACAACTCAATTAATTTATTGGTAGCGATATTATCGCTATATGTAATCATTAATGTTGCTAGATCTTTTGTTGTTAGATGAACTCCATTGTGTAATAATCTTATTATTCCTGGATTTACTCCTTCTAAATTATCCTCTTCATTACATACTATTATATCATTCTCTTTTATTTTTCCTTCTGTTACTTGTTTATAAAACTCGATTAAGATATATAATTTGATACATGAAGCCGCTTCATATTGATTATTTTCATTGTGCGAAAAAAGTATTTTTCCATTGCTTTCTGCATATATTCCAATATTATAATTTGAATTATTTATTATCTAGTGTATCTTTTCTTTCATTCTTTTTGGTTTCCTTTTCTTTATTATTACTCTCATAAATAATAGCTTCATATAATAAATCTACTAAATGATTACTAGGTTCTAAATTGTATTTTTTCATAATTTTATTGAATACATCATAAGAATGTTCCATATTTAAGTAGGGATAAATAAGTTCTTTTTTGTTGTTTAAATCTTTTAAGTAATCTAGTGTATACGTATCTTCTATAATTAATAATGGTAATTCTTTTACCCAGGATTTAAATTTTTCTAATATAAAGTAAGGATTATCTACATAAGTAAAACTTTTCTTATCATACTGTATCATTTCTCTTAAATCTTTATTTTCTATTAGTTCATCTTTGATACGATAGTCAAATCTATCTAGAAGTTTTAAACCTTCTAATTTTAAAGCTGATATTTGAGCAATAGTACCTTTTTCTGCTTTAGAATGAGTCGGTATAATTTCTACAATAATATATTTATCTTTTTCAAGATTCATATTATCACCTCTTGTCTTTATTTTAACAAATTATATCATAAATAGAAAGAAAAAAAGACTTAACTGTCTTTTCAATTATTTCATTATGTTATTTTTTTTATAATACACTAAACGCTTTTCAAATTGCATTTCATTCTTACTAGTTGCAATACTTTCTATTTCTTTACAATATCTTTTGCTTAAAGCTTCTGCTTGTCTACCTACAGTTAATAGGTCTTCATTATCAATTCCATAGGCATTCATCAAAGCAACAAATAATACTGCTGGCCAGGCTTCTTGTTCATCTTCTTTTACTAAAGATTTAGCATACTCATATTTAGTGCTGAAGGTACGACCTAATTTATATTTTATTCCTAAACCTAGTTGAGATATTTTAAAAACACCAAATAAATAATCTGGTCTAGCCTTGTGTTTTTGTGTTAAATGATTCTGTAACATCCAAGCTGCTTTTATTCTATAAGCATTATTATCTTCAATATGATATTCTTCTTTTGCCATATAAACATCTGCTTTGGCTCTATCTACCATACGAGTAAATTTAGACCAAGCATAAAGCTTTTCTAAAGATTCATTACCCTTTATTGCAGCTTCAATAATTTCATTACGAAGATTACCATCATTTCCATTTTCTTCTTTTACTTTTTCTCGCCAGCGAAATAAATCCTCTGTTGTTTGAATAAATGGAAAATTCTCAAAGTCTTTTACTACATTTTGATACATCGTTATTAATTCTTGTTGTTCTTCATTTGTTAATGCTCTCATTGTAATCATCCTTTCGTGTCCTTTATTATCTCACATTAATCATATTAAATCAATGATTAACCTTACTATAATCTTTAAAGATGATAATTTCATGAAATTATTTCATCTTGATCAAATAATATGGATATCCTCGCTTATCTATATGGTTCAAATTTAATTCCAAGTCTTTTGCAGTATGTAATAACAAATCATATTCTTCCATGATCGACTTTGTATATTCTTTTACTTCTATCTCTACAAAATAACCTAATTTTTCTACATAATCTAGGGCAATTTCATATTTATCTTGATAAAGATAGGTCGTTCTTGTTTTATCAACTGTTGCGATTTCTTCTAATCCTAAAATTTTAAATATCTTATCCATATTTTCTAAATTATCTATTTCTACTTCATACTCATCACAATGAATATCGTACCAGTGTTTGTAAGTTAAAATATTTCTTTTTCCTCGTTTTCCAATTCTTAACCATTCATCAATTACCTCATCTTTACCTTTTACAAATTTTCTATATACTGGCTCATAATACGTATCTAATTGATGAGATTTTTTTATAAATTGAGCAAGCTCTTCCATTTTCTTTTCTAATACTTGATATTCTTCTTTGGTAAGTTTTATTTTAATTTCTGTTTCTATATCTTTTCTTTTTATGTCACCATAAATTAAATAAGAAGCATTACAATCTAAAACTTTACTCAATTTTACAATATCTTCTAAACAAGGTTCCGTTCTATTTAACTCCCAACTTGATATTGTTTTATCAGCAACACAAAGATAACTTGCTAAATCCTGTTGCGTCATCTTTTTATTTCTTCTTAAATCTGCTATTTTTGTACCTATTTCCATTTTCATCACCAGTTTTATTATATAATTCTTCGTTAGCAAAAAGCACTCTACATTTTGTAGAATGCGTTAACCTAACTATTTTATTGTTATTTTCTTGTCATAATCTTTTAATAATTCTTCCATTAGTTTATGTGTTGTATAATTTTTATCTATATGATATTTTTTAGATTTACTTCTGTTGATAAACAGAATAAATAATCATTATATTCACTATTTTAAAAATGATTTTAATAATAGATAGTTTCTTGCCAATTTGGTAAGTAAGAGTTCAATATATCAATCATATGCATCCATTTCTTTTTTATTTTCTATAGAATTAGAAAAGAGAATATTAGGAATTTTCTAATTCTTATTCATAGCTATCAAACAATCCATCCTTTTTAAAATTTTCTTGCTAATCTTTTTATTAATAACGAATAATCATTTCTTTTTATCGTATAATCATCATCTCTATTTATTAATTCATCCATATAAGGTATGCTAGGTATTCGCTTGTTTTTATCTTTTAAGTGATTTGCTAACCGTTTAATGTTATTTAAGGTAGAAATATGGTCTGATAATTGATTATATTTTTTATCTGATATATTCTGTAGTTCTTTTAAATACATTAAATTATAAAATGCAAGAAGAAAAGATAATCTATCTGTATTTTTTGTCATATTACAAAACTCTTGTTTTCTATAAACAAACATATATTTATGTAATATGTCTGAGAGAAAGGATGATTCATAATTTTGATATTGACAACCATCGAAATCTATATATTTTACTTCTCCTTGACTATTAATTAAAATATTTTCAAATGATAAATCTTGGACTTTAATATCATATTTATGAATTTCTCTTAATATTTCGCTTGCTTTTATTATTGCCTTAAATATATCTTTACAATTTACAAATCTAGTTGCTGTAAAATAATCGTTAAGACTAGTAGAATCTTTAAAACAATCCATTGTATATCCCTGTAATTTCCCATCTTGCATAATTAACTCTTTTGGAAATATCACACCATCTATTTTGATACCTTCCATAGCAAGAAATTTATCTAATATTTGTTCTTTTTCTGATGGATAAAGTTTATCTAGTATTTTAATACAGATATCATCTTGAATATAAACTGTACTTAGACTACCTTGATTTTGGCATTTTCGTAATTTTGACCAGTCCAATTCTTTTATATTAATTTTATCCATAACTATTCCTCTTTTGTTGCTTTATTTTAACACATAATATTAGATGATACAATCATTTGTCCATCTGATATTCATGTTTTTACCATTTCCAATACTTTTAATAATCAAGCATAATGTCATTTCCTCTTTTCCATTTTTTATCATAGCATCAATTTTATATAATACAAATTTCATACATTTATTTCTATTGAAAAATGTTAAGGATATAGTATAATACTATTAAAACAAAAGAGGTGTTTATAGATGGAAACAAGAAAAAAGATAGAGTTAAGTCCAATTGAAGTAACTGCTTACTGGTGGACTAATTCTATCAAAGAAAAAGTAAGAGAAATTATAATTCACAACTCTCGGGACTATAATGAAAATTTGTTTATCAACATTTTTTATGGATATACAGAAGTAGATTGGAGAAATATGTATTTAGCATTGGCTAAAGATATTGCTCATGATGTAGAGTGTCTTGATACAACACAAGGAAATTGTTTTAGTCAAGATACTTGTATTGGCGGACATGATAGACTTAATGAAGAACTACACAAAATTACCAACAAATTTATTCCAGATATCCGTCTTGCTGGTTTTGGGGTAAAAGATTCTGTTATTTATACTACTCCTTCTAAGGCTAGTGTATGGTATAAGTCATGTGGCGAGCGTGTGTTACCTACTATGTATGAGGAGAGTTATATTTTAACTGGGAATCAGAAAAAATTAGATTTTTATAATACGCTAATTTCTACGATTGCTATTATAGAACAAAAAGATAAATATTTTAATTCTGTACCTGTTCTTAGAGAAAGATTTTGCCAGGAATATATCCGGTTATCTGATGAAGATGAAAATGAGGAGGATATTGCTCAATGGTTTAATGTCTGTTTTGATAAGGCTGATGATAAAGGATTGATTCATGGAAGACATTTTGATAGAAAATATTTTCCTTCTTTTCGAAACATAGATTTTGTAGGATTAAATCCTTATTTACCTTTAGCAAATCATTATGCAGATATTATTTTAGAACCTGTTAAAAATAATAATGAAAATAAATCTGGTAAAATATTGAAAAAGCATGATAAAAACAATTAATTTCATCATGCTTTTTTATTTTTAAGCTAAACATATTATTTTACATATACTATTTAATTATAGAGTTTGTTGATTAAAAGTTACCATTTTGCTTTATCTTTTTATATCGTCTCTAGTTAATTTTTTTGTTTTAAAAATTGGTGTTCCATAATCTACAAGTATTTCTGGTATAGTAACATTTGATACATGTCCTGTATTAATTTGATCCATATCTTGATAAGTTCCCATACCCTCTGTTGTGATATAACCTGATGCTGTTAAATAAAGCAAATCAAAAACAACATAACTATCCTTTTCTTCATAATATCGCAATTGATCTAATTGATAATCAAAGTCCCTACCAAAGGTAGCATTTCCCGTTTTATATATTTTTTCTTGTTCAAGATATGGAGTAGATGTAATTTTTAAGCCCTGGCTTTCTCGTAGATATAATTCTTCTATTTTAGATGGAACCTCTTTATGATATTGATCTTTTGAAAACGTTATGCGAGCATGATTATCAGTATTATCTTTAATTAACTTTCTTATAGTATCTTCTGAACAAGCTTGATACTTTTTAGGTATTTCATCTATTGATTGTCTATTACGATATTGATTAAAGCGATTAAATACATCTACAATCTCTTTACTGAATATTTGTCCGTTTGTTACAGTTGAAACAGAACCTACTGCTTTCTTTTCATTTATTATTTTTTCTATGGTATATGTAATAATTTCTGGATTTAATGTAGGCTCTCCTCCGCTAAAACAAATGTGATTAATATATTCAATATCATTTCTTTCAAAAAAAGCATCAATAAATTTTGGACTCATATCCATATTTTGTCCAGGGCCACGCATACAATGATGACATACTAAATTACACCTTCTTGTTGTTTCAAATGCCACGTCATTTAAGCTTAATTTCATAGTTACTACCTCCTACTTTGTTAGTAATCTATTATATCACTAATTAATCATTTTATATCATCAAATTAAAAATATAAAGCTAATCTCATTTTCTTTACATTTATTCTTTTGTATAATGATAAATTCTTGTTGTGTTTTAAATAAAAAATTTGAAATAAACTACTTTTATAAGAATAAAAAGTATTAAAACTATTAAGAATTCATTATTGTATTCTTTCTTTTTTGGCAATGTGGTTACACAAGCTATAGCAAATAAAATATTTATTATTATGTAAATTATATTAATCTTTCCAATTAGAATATAATCTGTTAAGAAATTTATAATAAAAAATATTATTGATGGAATTAAAAGTTGTTTTAAAATTAATAAGTTGTAATTTTTTCTTCCTATTCTAGTAATAATATTATATCTATTTATGACAATATAATAATAACTATCAAAATATAGCTTAAACAAAAGAAACGTAAAAATAATACTAATCATGATATCCATGGACTTATTAGTGGTAATATATTTAACAGTCAAGTAATTATTTGTGTCTTGATAAATTAAAAATAAAGCTAGATTAAATATGATGAGGAAAAAGTAATTACTGCTATTCTTTAATATCTTTTTGATCATATATATGATAATCCTTAATTACTAATTTTCTATCAAAGGGTAACTTCAATGATTCATGTGAAGCTATCATGATAATTTTATCTTTTTCTTTATTATATTCTTTTATGAGTTTGTAAAATTCCTCTACTCCGGCTTCATCTAATCCTCTGGTTGGTTCATCCAATAAAACAACATCTTGATTTTCCATAATAGATTGAATAATAGCAACTTTCTGTCTCATTCCAACGGAATAGTTTTTCATTTTATCTTGATTATATAAATCTAAATGAAAACTTTGGCATAAAGTTTCAATATGTTTTTCTACTTTCTCATCATATGTATTTGACAAAGAATACAAATACTTTAAATTGTATAAAATCGTTTCATTTTCAATAAATCCCGGGTTTTCAATTAGAGCTCCTATTCTTTTTTTCTTTTCTATCTTTATTTGTCCCTTATCCGGAGAAGTAATATCCGTAATTATTTTAAATAAAGTGGATTTCCCACTACCATTTGGACCATAAAAATGAATTAACTCTCCTTCTTTTAGTGTTAAAGAAACATCTTGAAAAATGATATGTTTACCAAATTTTTTACTTATATTTTTTATTTCTAACATAAAAATTTTCCTCCTAGTTTTTCTAGCCTTTTTTTCTTGTCCAACTACAGCCGATAAAACATAAAATGCAACTATAGATTAAAAACATGATGCAAGTATATCCAAAATATAAATTAGTTTCTCTTATGGATGTAATAGCAGTAGATGTTTCTAAACCAGGAAGAATTAGAGATAAAGTATTTATAGCTTCTAATAATGGATTAAATAATTTTACATTTAACTGGTTGGCATACAATGCGTTGCCAATAAGAGCCATAGAGACTGCTAATATAACAAAGATAATAATTCCGCTTACATTATAGATATATTTGTTTTTTATAAAATAAATTAGACTATAAAGGAATAGAGAAAATATAGCAAACCCTATTGTAGAATAGATAATATATAATAATAAGGATATCGTGGCATTAGTATTTAACGCAACAAAAGCACTGGATTCAAATCCTTGAAAATGAATCTCGGAAAAGAATAAATGAATAACTATTAAAGTAAAGAT
>CALVVW010000049.1 GCA_944364005.1 uncultured Bacilli bacterium
GAATATGCTACTTATGATGAATGTCAAAAGGCAGGGTTTGAAAAGGCATTTTCGGACACAGTTAATATTTTAGGATTTAGTTGTCAAGAGGTAATTTATAAAGGTAAAGTTTTAGGTTATAAGTTGCATATTGATTATACAAATCCAATGGAATAATTTATTTTGATAAAAGCAACCGTAAAAGGTTGTTTTTTTAATTTTTAGAAAGGAAATGATAAAAATGAAAAAGAAAAAAATAGTATCAGTGTTATTAATTGCACTGACCTTATTTGAAGTATTTGCATTTGCTATTCCAACAATAGTTAATGCTGCTTCAAGTGGAACTTTATCTCACCCAAAAGTTCCAGATGTATGGTACACAAGAAGAGGTGGAGGAAAACCATATATGTCAGCACAATATGAAACATATTCAATGGACGGAAAAGTAGTTTATTGTATAGAGCCAGGAATAGATATAACTACTACCAGTTATTTAGGATATGATGGTCTTCAAGCCTCTCCTTATAGTGCTGAAATAAGTAAAAAAATTGAATTAATAGGTCATTATGGATATGATTATCCAGGACACCAAACATTAAGATATAGGATGGCTGCCCAAGCATTAATCTGGGAAACAACAGGAGGACAAATAGTAGAGTTTTGGACACAGGCTTCTGGATATGGTGATTATATTAATATAGATGCAGAAAAAAATGAAATTATGAGATTGGTAAACACTCATTATAACAAACCAAGTTTTAATGGAACTACACAAGATGCAATAATAGGAAAAGAAATTAAAATCACAGATTCAAACAATGTTTTAAGCGAATATGAAGTGTATAGTTCTGATAATTTATCAGTAAGAATAGAAGGTAATAATATTTATGTAACACCATTAAAAGTAGGAGTTCAAACTTTAAATGTTGTAAGAAAACATTATGATAATTATACAACTATAGTATATACAGGTAATGGAGTTAATTCACAAAAAATGGGTTATTTTAGATTTTCAGATCCAGTAGTTGCTTCTGTTAAAATTGACACAAAAGGTGGAGATGTGACAGTAAATAAAAATGATAATGACACTCAAACAAATGAGCCACAAGGTGTAGAGGCTACTTTAGAGGGAGCAGTATATGGAATTTATAATCTAAATGATGAGTTAGTTGAAAAGGTAACAACTAATAGTGAGGGAAAAGTTACCAGTCCAATTTTACCCGATATTGGAACTTTTTATTTGAAAGAAATTAGTCCAAGCACAGGGTATGAATTAGATACAAATAAATATTATTTTGAAATTACAGTTGATGATTTACACCCATCTATAAATGTCTATGAACAAATTATCAAAAGAGATGTAGAAATAAATAAATATTATGCAAGTGCAGAAACTGGAATTCTAAAACCAGAAGTTGGAATAGAGTTTGGTATTTATGATAGTAAGGGTAATCACGTTACAACAGTTAAGACTGATGAACAAGGTTATTCAAAAATAAACCTTGTATATGGAACTTATACAGTAAAACAGTTGAACACAACAGAAGGTCACGAAAAAGTTAAGGATTTTAAAATAGTTGTTAATGGGAATTCACCACAAACCATAAGATATTCATTATCAAATGCCCCAATTACTGCAAAATTAAAATTAGTAAAAACAGATTCAGAATCTGGAAAAGTTATACCATTTCAAAATGTAACATTTAAAATTAAAAATGTTGATACAGATGAATATGTATGTCAAAAAGTAACATATCCAAACAAAGAGGAAATATGTGAATTTAAAACAGATGAAAATGGTGTATTTATCACTCCTTATCCTTTAATGAGTGGAACTTATAAAATTGAAGAATTAACAAGTCCTGATGGATATTTATTAAATCAAGATGGTGTTATTTTTAGAATTGATGAAAATAGTTCAATTATTGAAGATGATGAATATGGTAAATATATAGAAATAGAATTTGCTAATGATAAAATAATGGGTGAAGTTGTAATTGAAAAAACAGGAGAAGCATTTACTATTGAAAATGGAAAATTCACTTACAAAGATGTTAAATTAAGTGGTGTAGAATTTTCAATTTACGCTAACGAAGATATTACAACATTAGATGGAGTAACCCATTATAAAAAAGGTGAATTTATTAAATCTATTGAAACAGGAGAAGATGGCATAGCAATATTTACAGATCTTTATCTTGGAAAGTATTTAATAAAAGAAACTAAAACATTAGATAATTATGTTATAGATACAACAGAACATTTTGTTGAATTAACTGAAATAGACAATAAAACTGCTATTGTGTCAGAAACTTTACAATTAAAGAATGAATTAAAAAAAGGCGATTTAGAGTTTACAAAAACTGATTTAGTTAATGGAGAACCTATTCCAAACACAACTATTGAAGTTTATACAGAAGATACAAACGAACTAATTTTTACAGGAACAACTGATGAACAAGGTATGATAATTATTAAAAATTTAGTAGCAGGTAAAAAATATTATATTTTAGAGAAAGAAAGTGCGACAGGCTATTTAATTACAGATGAAAAAGTATCTTTTGAAATAAAAGAAAATGGTGAAGTAGTAAAAGCAGAAATGAAAAATAAGCCAATTACAGGAACTCTAGAATTTACGAAAATTGATTTATCTACTGGAACTCCTCTACCTAATACTTTAATTGAAATCTATAACGATAAAGATGAATTAGTATTTTCAGGAAGAACAAATGAACAAGGTATGATAATTGTTAAAGATATGAGATATGGTCGTTACTATATTTTAGAAAAGGAAGCACCTGAAGGATATATTCTTAATGAAGAAAGAATGTATTTTGAAATAAGAGAAGATGGAGAAATCGTTAAAGCAACTATGGAAAATGAAAAAGTAGTGGTAGAAGTTCCTAATACAGGAATAAATGATTATCATATTATTGAACTAATTGGAGGAATTTTAATTATAAGTGGAATAGGAGTTGTTGCTTATTATGTTAAAAAGAAAAGAAAATAATAAGAACAAAGATAAAAAGAGTCAACTTTTAATAGTTGGCTCTTTACTTATCTTATTGGGTTTAGGTGTAATAATTGGAAAAATATATTTTGATATAAGGTCAGATAATTTAGAAAATATTGCATTAGTAGAATTTTATGAAGAACAAGAAGAAATAAACAATAATATATCTTCCGAAAAGGAAGAAGAAACAAATATTGAAAAAGAAGAAGTAAAAAGTACAACACCATTAGATTATATTGCTGTCTTAAAAATACCAAGCATTGGTTTAGAAAAGGGATTAGTTAGTAAAGATAGTTACTATAATAATGTTAATAAAAATATTAAGATACTTGATGAATCTGATATGCCAGATGAAGAAAATGGGAATGTAATATTAGCAGCACATAGTGGTAATGGAAAAAATGCTTTCTTTAAGAACTTAAATAAATTAGAAATAGATAATATAGTTAGTATTTTTTACAATGGTTATGAGTACAAATACAGAATGGTTAATACTTATGATGTAGAAAAAACAGGTACAGTAGAAATTTTAAGAAACGCTCAAAAGAATACTTTGACTCTTATTACTTGTCGTCACAATACTAATAAACAAATTGTAATCATTTGTGAATTAGTTGAAAAAATATAGGAGGTTATACAATGGAAACAAAAAATTATCTTAATCAAATAACTAAAACATTGGATAAATTATTTGGTGCAGGGTTTAATACTGAAAAAAAGATATTAGCAATGCAATTAGAAGATTTAGAAAAAATAAACAATCTTACTTCATCAGAGATGATGATAATAATAGAGTTTAAAAGGTCTATTAAAAATAAGCAAATAATCGCTTTTTTAAGTGGTTATAAAGAGAAAGGAAATGATAAGAATGAAAAAATTTGAAATAGATGTAGATATAAATGGAACTATTACTTTTGAAGTGGAGGCAAAAAATAGAAAAGAAGCCCAAGCAAAAGTAGATGATATATTGAAAAATACTTCTGTAAAAGAGGCAATAGGACAATATAGAAATAATATAGTTTTAAATCAAAGGGTAAAACAAGATAAAGATATGGAAAGATAGGAGGAAAATGATATGGCTTATTCAAAAAGAATACCACCAATTAAAATAAAACTAAACATAAATGAGTTTAATAAACTTAATGAGATATTGGAAAATATAATAAATTCTGATAATGAACTTTATTCAAAAAAATCAGCAAAATTAAAAGAAAAATTGTTAAGATATAGTGTTCCAATAAAAAATGAAAATGAGGAAACAAAAGTAGATATTAGACTTTATAACAATGAAATAGTAGATTTATTTTATATTTTATTTTATGGAATAGAGGATATGATTTCTGTTGAAACAAATTACTTTGATGTATTGTTGCAAGTAAGAGAAAAAATAAAAGAAGAAAAAATGGCAAATGAATAAATAGTCTAATTTAGAATAGGAGGTGTAATATGGCAAGTAAATTAAGACTAATTACAGACCTTTATGGAGAAACTTTAACTAAAATAAGCAGTTCTCCTGAAGATTGGATGTCTTTTTTGGAATGTGCTGCAATGAACTACAAATATCCTTTCAATGATCAAGTTTTAATTTATGCACAAAAACCTACGGCAATAGCCTGTGCAAAAATAGAGGCTTGGAATAAAAAAGTTGGTAGATGGGTTAATCGTGGTGCAAAAGGAATTGCTCTTTTGTCTGAAGAAAATGGTTATACTAATTTAAGATATGTATTTGATATTGCAGATACCAATAGTAAACTTGGTAAAAGTTTTAGATTATGGTCAGTTTCAAAACCTTATGAATTAGATATTATTGAGTCATTAGAAAATAAGTACGGAGAACTTGCTGATAAAAGTTCTCTGGGACTTGCAATTAAGTCGGTATCAAAAATAATTGTTGAAGATAATATACAAGATTATTTAGATGATTTAATATTCTATAAAGAAAATAGTTCTCTTGAATCATTAGATAATGAAAATATAAAAGTATTATTTCAAAAGGCATTAGAAAATAGTATTGCATTTTCAATAATTAAAAGATGTGGATTAAATCCAAATGAATATTTTACAAGTAGCGATTTTAGTGATTTATTAAATTTTGATAGTTTTGATACAATAACGAGAATTGGTGTAGCAACAAGTGAAATATCCGAAATGGGACTTCGTGAAATATATAATACTATTAAAAATCTGCGAATTAATGAAATAAATAAAATTCGCACATTTGATATAGACAGTAATTTATCTTATGATATAAGCGAAAGCAGAAATACTATTGAAAGGAGGAATAATAATGAATATAACTTACACACGTCAAGGGGATTACGAGATACCGAACTTAACAGTACCGGAAAACAAGATTCAAGTGGAGGGCAAATACGCAATGATGAGGTTAAGATACTTGAAAGAGAACAAGAAATCTCTATACACAACTCTACTAATGAGCAATCAACTTCCACAACATTTAATGCATATTCAACAAACAGCAATGGAGAGGATAGAACAAATAGTATCAGAGATGAAAGCCAAAGAGAATATAACAGAGAGTTTGAAACAACAAGACCAAATGAAGTGGGTACAAATGATGAACAACTTGAAGTTGTCAGCAGAGGAGATAGTAATGAACGAATTGATTTACGCTTAAATGTTTATAATGCAACAGAACATCATCCTTATGTTGTAGTAGAAGAAAAGATAAATCAAATATTAAGTACAACCCCACATATAAGAAAATCAAACAAAGAAATAAAAGATTATTTTGCTAATGAGAAAGATATTAGTAAAAGAGCAGAATTTCTTAAAGAAATGTTTAATTCAGATTATACCGGTGTTATAGTTGATGACCAGATGTATGGTTATAAAACTTTTGACAACGGTATTTTATTTTGGAAAGGTAATTTTTTATCAAGAGATACAGAAACTTTAGTAAGTTGGGAAGATTTAACTTATCATTATGATTCAATGATATTGCTAAATCAGTTAAATGATAGAATTGAGCCTTTGCCAAGTATAACAGACCAATTAAGTTTTATTGATGACAATAGTGAAAAGATGGTATCAGATTTAGAATTTACTCAAGAATTTATAGATAAATATTTAACTGAACAACATACCGAAACAAAGTACAGAACTTATGAGGTATTTCAAAAAAGTTTATCAGCAGAAGAAAGTATAAATTATCTTAAAAATTCTTATGGTATGGGAGGAGCAACTCATACTGTAAAAGGATCTGGTATAGGTGTTAGTTATGATGCAAAAGGAATGCGTTTTAATCGTGGTTATTTTGATGCTAGTGCTAAAGAACAATTATTTAAGTGGAATTATATTGCCAATAGAATAAAAACGCTTATTCACGAAGATAGATACTTAAATAAAAAAGAATTAGAAGAATATCCTAATTGGCTTGAAAAAGAAGAACAAGAAAGAGAGTTTATAGAGGCAAGTAAAAACCTTGCAGACAACATTTTATTAGAACAAACTGAAGAAGAATACGAGTATCAATATCATTTAGGGGATAAGGTTTATATTGGAGCAGATGAATATGAAATACTAAATATTGGGATTTCTAATATAGTTCTATATGATTACCAATACCCATTATTTAATCGTGAAATGTCAAAAGAAGACTTTGACAAAAAAGTTAAAGAAAATCCTGCTAATGACCATCTTAAAGTTAAAATAAGTGAAATTCAAAAGCAAAAACAAGAAGAAAATAATGCTGAAGAACATACGAAAAAGGAACAAAAAGAAACGTTTATTGAAGGAAACATAGAAAAAGAAGAAATAATTGTTCCAGAATTTGAAAAGAAAAAAAGTAATAAAATAAGAAGTTTTGATATACACCCAGAAATACCAACTGTCAATCGTAGTCAGTTTAGAATATCTGATGATAGATTAGGAGAAGGTAGTCCAAGAGAGAAATTTAATAACAATGTTGAAGCAATTAAGACTTTGAAAAAATGCGGAGAAGAAGATAGATTTGCAACTCCAGAAGAACAAGAAATACTGTCTAAATATGTTTGTTGGGGTGGTCTTTCACAAGTATTTGATAATATGGATTCTTCTTGGAGTAATGAATATCATATTTTAAAGAACTTACTTGATGAAACAGAGTATTCACAAGCACGAGAATCAACTTTAACAGCATTTTATACACCACCAATAGTAATTAGATCTATGTATAAAGCGTTAGAGAATATGGGACTTAAAACCGGCAATATATTAGAGCCTAGTTGTGGAATAGGAAACTTTATAGGAATGATTCCAGAATCATTAAAAGATTGTAAGTTATATGGTGTTGAACTTGATTCAATAAGTGGAAGAATAGCAAGACAACTATATCAAAAATCTTCTGTTGCAGTACAAGGATATGAAGATACTAATCTTCCTAATTCTTTTTTTGATGTTGCAATAGGAAATGTTCCATTTGGAGATTTTAAAGTATTAGATAAAAAATATGATAAAAACAATTTTTTAATTCACGATTATTTCTTTGCTAAAACACTTGATAAAGTAAGACCAGGTGGAGTTATTGCATTTATAACTTCTAAAGGTACACTAGATAAAGAAAATCCAAGTGTAAGAAGATATATTGCACAAAGAGCAGACCTGTTAGGAGCAATAAGACTACCTAATAATACTTTTAAAGCAAATGCAGGTACAGAAGTCACATCAGATATTATATTCTTACAAAAAAGAGATTCAATAACTGATATAGAGCCAGACTGGGTATATTTAGGAGAAAATGAAAATGGAATTAAGATGAATCAATATTTCATTGATAATCCAGAAATGATAATGGGAAATATGGAAATGATTTCTACTAGGTTTGGTTATGATTCTGCTTGTATATCTGATGGCTTAAATTTAGAAGAAAAACTTAATGAAGCAATTTCAAATATTCACGCTGAAGTTAAGGAATATGAACTAGATGATATAGGCGAAGAAGATAATTCTATTGAAGCAGATTTAACTGTTAGAAACTTCTCATATACCTTAATTGATGATAAAATTTATTTCAGAGAGAATAGTAGAATGTATCCACAAGAACTTGCTATGACAACTGAAAATAGAGTAAAAGGTCTTATTGAAATAAGGGACTGTGTGAGAACTCTTTTGGAGTATCAGACAGAAGACTATCCAGATGAAGATATAAAGAGAGAGCAGATTAAATTAAATCGTTTATATGATACTTTTACAAAGAAATATGGATTAATCAATAGCAGAGGAAATAACTCTGCTTTTTCTAATGATTCAAGTTATTATCTATTATGCTCTCTTGAAATTTTAGATGAAAATGGTAATCTTGCAAGAAAAGCAGATATGTTTACTAAAAGAACAATTAAACCTAAAACAGAAATAACATCAGTAGATAATGCTAACGACGCTTTAATTGTTTCACTTTCTGAAAAAGCAAGAGTTGATATAGAATTTATGCAACAACTTTGTAATAAGAATATGGATGAAATGCTTAAAGAATTAGAAGGCGAAATATTTAATGTTCCTGAATATGGAGAGTCTAATCATTGGGTGACAGCAGATGAGTACCTTTCTGGAAATGTAAGAGAAAAATTAAGAATAGCAGAAAAATTTGCAGAAACTGATGATAGGTTTAATATTAATGTAAAGTATCTTAAAGAAGTTCAACCAAAAGATTTAAGTGCAAGTGAAATTAGTGTAAGGTTAGGCTCAACTTGGATACCACCAGAAGATATAAAAGTTTTTATAGAATATCTTTTAAATCCTAGTTATTATGCAAGTAGAAATATAAATGTCCATTATATGGAATCTACTTCTGAATGGTATATAGATGGGAAAAGTTATGATAGATACAATGTAAAAGCCACTAATACTTATGGAACAAGTAGAGCAAATGCTTATAAAATTATTGAAGATAGTTTGAACTTAAAAGATACTAGAATATATGATTATTATGAAGATGAAAACGGAAAAAAAGTTGCAGAATTAAATAAAAAAGAAACGGCTATAGCCCAAGCAAAGCAGGAACAAATTAAACTTGCTTTTGAAGAATGGATATGGAAAGATCCAGAGCGTAGAGAACGATTAGTTAAATCATACAATGAAAGATTTAATTCTATTAGACCTCGTGAATATGATGGAAGTCATATAACTTTTGATGGTATGAATCCAGAAATAACTTTAAGAAAACATCAGGTAAATGCAATAGCAAGAATTCTTTATGGAGGAAATACTTTACTTGCTCACGAAGTTGGAGCAGGTAAAACATTTGAAATGGTGGCTGCTGCAATGGAATCAAAAAGATTAGGACTATGTAATAAATCTTTATTTGTAGTTCCTAATCATATTGTTGAACAATTTGGTCAAGAGTTTTTACAACTCTATCCTAGTGCAAATATTTTGGTTACAACAAAAAAAGATTTCCAGACTGCCAATCGTAAAAAGTTTTGTTCAAGAATTGCAACAGGAGATTATGACGCCATCATTATTTCACATTCTCAATTTGAAAAAATACCAATGTCAGTAGAACGACAAATTGCTATAATTCAAAAACAAATTGATGATATAACATTTGGAATACAAGATTTAAAAAATAGTAATGGCGAAAGATTTTCTATTAAGCAAATGGAGAAAACAAAAAAGAATTTAGAAACAAAACTTGCAAAATTAAATGATACTTCAAGAAAAGATGATGTCATTACTTTTGAAGAATTAGGTGTTGACAGAATATTTGTAGATGAAGCACATTATTACAAAAATCTTTTCTTATATACGAAGATGAGAAATGTTGGAGGTATTGCACAAACAGAAGCACAAAAGTCATCAGATTTATTTATGAAATGCAGATATTTAGATGAACTTACAGGTGGAAAAGGAGTAATTTTTGCAACAGGTACACCGGTTTCTAATTCAATGGTAGAGTTATATACTGTGCAAAGATATTTACAATATGGAGAATTAGAAAAAAGACATTTGCAACAATTTGACGCTTGGGCTTCAACATTTGGCGAAACAGTTACTGCAATAGAATTAAGCCCAGAAGGTACAGGTTATAGAGCAAAAACTAGATTTGCAAAGTTCTTTAATTTACCAGAACTTATGGCAATGTTTAAGGAAGTTGCTGATATACAAACTTCTGATATGCTTAATCTTCCGGTACCAAAAGCAAACTATCATAATATAGTCATAGAGCCTAGTGAGATTCAAAAAGAACTTGTAAAAGAACTATCTGAAAGAGCAGAAAGAATAAGAAATAGAATGGTAGATTCTTCTATTGATAATATGTTAAAAATAACTAATGATGGAAGGAAATTAGCACTTGACCAAAGATTATCTAATGAAATGTTAGACGATTTTGATAAAAGTAAAGTTGCAACTTGTGCAGATAATATCTATGATATTTGGAACAAAACAAGTCCTAATAAATCTGCTCAACTTGTATTTTGTGATTTATCAACTCCACATAATGATGGAAAGTTTAATGTATATGATGACTTAAAAAAGAAACTTATTG
>CALVVW010000050.1 GCA_944364005.1 uncultured Bacilli bacterium
AATACTTCTTAAAACAACAATATGCCTTAGGAAAAGTAAATGGTTACATAGAAGAAATGTTAAATGGTCAAAAAGTAGTAAAAGTATTTACCCATGAAGACCAAGCAAAAAAAGATTTTGATAAATTAAATGAACAACTAAACGAAAATATGTATCATGCTCATAAATTTATTAATATCTTAATGCCAATTGCTAATAACTTAGCCAATCTACAATACGTCTGTATTGCCTTAATTGGTACAGTATTAACCATTAACGGAACCATTGCCTTATCAATTGGAACCATCGTATCCTTCTTACAATTATCAAGAAACTTCGCCCAACCAATTAACCAAGTCATGAACCAGTTCAATTCTATTGTTATGGCTTTAGCGGGAGCAAGTAGAATATTTACGATGATGGACGAAACACCAGAACAAGATGATGGTTATGTAACCCTTGTAAAAGTACATATCCAAGAGGATGGAAGTATGATTGAAACCAATGACGACAGCGGTACCTGGGCATGGCGTCATCCTCACCATGACGGAAGCGTAGAGTTTATCGAATTAAAAGGTAAAATTGATTTTGAAGATGTAACATTTGGATACACTCCAGATAAAATCGTCTTACACGATATTTCTCTATACGCAAAACCAGGTCAAAAAATTGCCTTTGTTGGTGCAACAGGAGCCGGAAAAACAACCATTACCAATCTATTAAACCGTTTTTATGACATCAATAGTGGTAAGATTAGATATGATGGAATTAACATTGAAAAAATCAAAAAAGACGACTTAAGAAGATCCCTAGGAATGGTACTACAAGATACCAACTTATTTACAGGAACCATAAAAGATAATATTAAATATGGAAAAGCTAACGCAACCGATGATGAAGTAATTCAAGCAGCAAAGCTAGCCAATGCGGACAACTTCATCAGAAGACTACCAAATGGATACGATACAATGTTAACCGGAAATGGCGCTCAATTATCACAAGGACAACGTCAATTACTAGCAATTGCAAGATGTGCCATCAACAATCCACCAGTCATGATTCTAGATGAAGCAACATCTTCTATTGATACTAGAACCGAAAAGATTGTACAAGACGGAATGGATAAACTAATGGACGGAAGAACCGTTTTAGTAATAGCCCATCGACTATCAACTGTAAGAAACTCTAAAGCCATTATGGTACTAGATCACGGACATATCATCGAAAGAGGAGATCATAATCAATTAATTGAACAAAAAGGTCAATATTATCAGCTATATACTGGAGCATTTGAACTAGAGTAAAAGCTCTAGTTTTTTATTTTTTCTTAAAAGGCGTTTGTAAACTTGACATAATATTTTCTTTAAAAAAATTAAGTTTTTATTAACTATGCTATAATGAAACAAAGGAGAGAGAAAATGAAGAGAGTATTAATATGTATGTTGTGTGGAATAGTCTTAATATCAGCAGGAGTAGTATTATCTAATTTAAAAGAAGATAATATAAAAAAAGAAACACCAGATGATGCAACATCATCTACACCGAAAGAAGAAATAACAGAAGGTTCTATAGATAACAATTCAATAACAACAATAAATGTAACATACAATGGAACAGAATATAATCTAGAAGACATGGCAGGTGTATTATTTAAAGATGGTTGGAAAATCAAAGGTGCAATGTCCCAAACATATGACTTAGTAAATGATAACTATGATTTCTGGATTGAAATAAAATATCCAGAAAATTCAATAGAAGAAGCAAAAGAATTAGAAACAACAACTGGAGATATCAACAGTGCAGCAGCCATTGAAAAGTTATCAAATACTAAAATATCTATGCTTGAGATTTGTGAGAATACTAGTAAGGTCAGTGAAACAGCAAATGAAGTTTTTTCCGTATTTGGAGTTACATTAAACACTAAATCAAAAGATATTCCAGCTTTACTACCAACGATAACCGGAAAATTTGACTTTAACCATGAAAGCGACTTTCAAAGAGCAAACGACTATTACAAAATGAAAATTGACTGCATTGGAGAAAGCGTCAGAAGCATTACTATAATTCTATATTAGTTAGATTAAAGTTAAGAATAGTAACTGTAAATACTAGAAAATTTTCTAGCTTTTTTACATACAGTATGCTATGATAAAATCATAAAGAGATGAATTATGAGAGAAAGAAGCATAGCTGTATCAATTATTTTATCACTTGTAACTTGCGGATTTTATGGAATATACTGGTTTGTAGTACTAACAGATGATGCTAGAATAGAAAGTGGAGAAAGTAATACTACATCTGGACTAGTATCTTTCTTATTAACATTAGTTACTTGTGGTATCTATGGATTTTACTGGGCCTACAAAATGGGTAAAACTATCGCAGCAGCAGAAAGTAAAAACGGTCTACCAGCAGAAGATAATTCTGTTTTATACCTTATTTTACAGCTAGTAGGATTAGGAATTATCAACTACGCATTAATGCAAAATAGTTTAAATGAAATAGCCAGAAAAAAGCAGGAGTACAAGCATAATGCTTTTTTTCTTTCTATGAAAAAGAAAATAATAATAGCTATTCTTTTACTAATACTCCTAATCATCTACCTATTGTTAGGAAACTACCTGCATCTCTATATAGATTGCCCAATAAAAAAAATAACTGGACTCTACTGTCCAGGTTGTGGAATTACTAGAATGTTTTTATCTTTATTAAAACTAGATTTTTATCAAGCTTTTCGCTACAATCCACTACTATTTATAACACTTCCAGTATTTCTATTTTTCATAGGAAATGCTATTCTAACTAAAAAAACACCATTATATAACAAAGTGCCAGATAAAATCTGGGTAACAGTAATAATTCTATTTATTAGTTATGGAGTATTACGAAATATACCATTCTTTTCGTTTTTAGCACCAACCCTAATTAAATAAGCACTTGGCAAACAAGCATCACAAAAAATCCTATAATAAACGCAATAGTATTCTTTAAGAAGCAAGGGTACTGATACGCAGTAGGAATCAGTTCATAAACAGAAATATGAATCATAATACCAGCAGCTAATGCCAAAATTACACCAAGTCCAAAAGAAGTAAGAAAAGGTGCTAAAAATAAATAAGCAAGAACTGCTCCAAAGAATTCAGAAAAACCAGAAATAAAAGTGAGTAAAATCGCTTTTTTCTTATTTTTAGTAGCAAAATAAATAGGAACAGCAATCGAGATTCCCTCAGGTATATTATGTAAAGCAATACCAATCGATAATGTAATACCAAGACGCAAATCTTGGTTACTAGAAATAAAAGTAGTAATACCTTCAGGAATATTATGAAACATTAAGGCAATAACAGAAATTAGACCTAATTTATATAACTGATTATTAGCAAATTTTTTTTCTATTTTTTGATCAACAAAGGAAGAAAACAGCACTCCAATAACAATAAAGATAGACACAATTAAAATAGCCGGAAACAACACAAAACTTTGACTAACCGCATCTATTGCTTCTGGAATTAAAGAAAATAAAGAAATAGAAATCATGACTCCTGCAGCAAAAGTCAAACAAACAGGAATAATGACATCTTGCTTCTTTCTATGAAAATAAATAGGAAAGATTCCTAGCATCGTAGAACATCCAGCAAAAATAGTAATAAGAAAACTTAATAAAATCGAATTCATACTAAATTTTATGTACAAGAAAAAAAACAATACCAATTAAATAATAAAATATGGTATAATACAAAAAGAAATGAAAGAGGGATAGTATGAATTATGATTTAGAAATGGAAAAGCAAATAAATCATCTAACTGACAAAAAAACACTATTATTACATGCTTGTTGTGCACCATGTTCATCAGCAGTGTTAGAACGAATTGCTAAATATTTTGATATCACTATTTTATATTATAATCCAAATATTACAGACCAAGAAGAATACGAGAAAAGATTGCAAGAATTAGAAATTTTTGTAAGAAAACTTAATTTAGATAATATAAAAGTAATGCCAGGAAGATACAAACCAGAAGAATTCTTTGAAATCAGTAAAGGCCTAGAACAAGAAAAAGAACGAGGAAGGCGCTGTTATAAATGTTATAAGTTACGTTTAGAAGAAACAGCTAAAATAGCCGACCAGCTAGGATTTGACTTTTTCACAACAACACTATCGATTAGTCCCTATAAAAATAGTAAATGGCTAAATGAAATCGGAGAAGAACTAAATAAAAATTATCAATCAACTTATCTATACGCTGACTTTAAAAAGAAAAATGGATACAAAAGAAGTATCGAATTATCAAAAAAGTACAATTTATATAGACAAGACTACTGTGGTTGTATATATTCTAAAAAAGAAAGAGAATTACTAGCGACAAAACACGAAGAAAAATAGTGATAATTTATCAAAAAAAAAGAAAGGATTAAAACATGGAACAGTCAAATCAACAAGAATTATCAGGCCTGCTATTTTGGATAGAGTTATATGATAAATTTTTTAAAAGCATAAGGGTAAATGAAGCAATACTAAATAGTCCTAAAATAATAGATGAACTAGGATACTTTGTCATTAACATAATCCATACACAATACATAGAAAGTATAGAAAATAAAGACATAAAAGCTAGGATAGCATGGAAAAAAATATATAATGCCCTAACTTATTATAAAGTACTAACATCAACAGAAGAAAAAATGTTATTAGAAGCCATGAACAAAACTAGCAAGCCCTTAACAACAGAAGAGATAGAAAAAGTGCTGAATAATCCAAAATCTACGGTAACACCACCAAGAATAACTACTGATAACAAAGGAAATATTACAATTCAATACGGTAATTTAGACAACATTACAGAAGATTTCTATCTTAATACATATACCGTATCTACAGATAATAAAGGAAACTATATAAGAAAAAAATCAACTAAAATACTTAGACAAGTAGATAACAATTTTCAAGAAGAAATATTTCCTACAGAAGAGAAAACATTTAATCAAGAAGGGGAATTAATATCTTATTTTTATGATAAAACTACAGAAAAAGTAAAGAGGAAATGTTAGATTCCCCGTAGCAATATTTTTCTTTTTGCATAAATTAAACTAACTTTACTTATAAAAAAAAGTAGCGTATACTTACATATATAAAAAGGAGTGAGAACATGAAGTATTATTGTATTGGTATCAAAGGAACCGGAATGTCAACGCTAGCTCAAATATTATATGACTTAGGAAATGAAGTTTCTGGTTATGATGATGCAAAAGAATATAAATTTACTCAAAAAGGACTAGAAGAGAGAAATATTCCCATTTATTATGATGGAACACATCCAATCGACAAAGATACTATCGTAACATATAGTGTAGCTTTTAAAGAAGATCATAAAGAAATGAAAAGAGTAAAAGATCTAGGACTAAAAATTAAAAAATATAGTGAAATCATGGGTGATATTATTGATTTATTTGAATCCATTGGTGTATCAGGTACGCACGGAAAAACAACAACATCTTCACTAATCAAGCATCTGTTAGAAAACACACTAGGATGTAACTATTTCATAGGAGCAGGAGATGGCTATGCTAAAAAGGACAATAAATATTTCGTAGTAGAAAGTGATGAATTTAATCGTCATTTTACAGATTATCATCCAGCATACTCTATCATAACTAATATTGAAGCAGAACACTTAGAATGTTATAAAGATATTGATGATATCAGAAATACCTTTGAAACCTTTGCTAATCAAACAAAAAAATTAGTAATAGCAAACGGAGATAATGAGGAAGTAAGAAAAATTAATTATAAAACCAAAGTAGTATTCTATGGATTTAACGATAACAATGACGTCGTCATAAAAAATATGGAATTATTAGAAACAGGTTCTGTTTTTGATTTATATATGAATAACGAATTTTACGGTCATTTTGATATACCTCTATATGGTAGTCATATGGTAACAAATGCAGCAGCAGCAATTACCATCGCAAAAGAATTAGGGCTAAAGCAAGAGACAATCCACAATTTACTAGAAACTTTCCATAATGCGAAACGTCGTTTTGCCGAAGAAAAAGTAGGAGATTGTATCATCATTGATGACTACGCACACCATCCAACCGAGATAAAAGTAACATTAAAAGCTGTGAAACAAAAATACCCTAATAAAAGATTAGTAGTAGTCTTTGTACCAAATACTTATTCTAGAACCAGAGATTTTAAAGATGAATTTATTGACTCATTTAACATTGCTGATAAAACTTATTTAACTGAAATAGATTGCAATAGAGAACGACCAGAAGATTATCCGAAAGTTACATCACATATTATTGTAGACAAACTAGCATCTGGTGACATGATTAGCCTAGATACTATGGATAAATTAAAAAATGAGAAATCATCAGTAGTATGTTTCCTAGGTTGTGCCCCAGTTGACAAACTAATTGACAAATTTAAAAGTGTGATAAATCAAGGAGAATAATCTCCTTTTTTCTTTGCTCGAATTTTTTTTCGATTTTTTTGCTTTGTTCGATTGATTTGTACGAACAAATGTATTATATTTATATCAGATAATGAAAGGGAGGAAAAAATATGCAGAAAAAATATTTAGTGTTACAAATAACCAGTAAGAAAAAAGAAAATAAAGAAAGAAACAAAGTAAAAGAAAGCAGGCCAGCAAATAATTACGCCAAACAACAAGATATCAGTAAAAATAACCATTATTATGAATGGTTAACAGAGTATTTCTTTTATGAAGATATTTATTGCTATAGTGAAATGGAATTTTTTATTGATATTACCAATTACCAAGAACTATATCGAAAAACACCATATCAATTAGCCTTAGAAATAAAAAACAACTTTATAAGAAGATGGAGTATAACACCTATCATTGGCATGGGAACCAATCTATTTTTAGCCAAAACAGCCTGTGACATCATAACCAAAGAAAAAAATACGCAGATAGCATATTTAGATGAGAAAGAATACCTTTCTATTTGCTCAAATCATAAACCACTAACAGATTTCTGGCAAATTAGTCATAGTATGATGTTAAAGTTAAAAAAATTAGGAATTACAACCATGAAAGATATTAGAAGCTATCCCTATGAAAAGCTCTACGAAGAGTTTGGCTATAATGCCGAATATTTAATTAATCACTCACTAGGATTAGAAAACAATACAATTATGGATTTAAACAAGAAAACATTACCAAAAACAGTATCATCTTCTACCACTTTTGAAAGTATAAAATCAAGAAAAGAAAGCTACTACAAATTGCAAAAATTACTAGACTTTAACATACTAAAGTTAAAAGAAGAAGGACTAGTAACCAAAACCATCTATCTTTATATTAAATATGCAAATAACATCATACCAAGAGAAATCATCCATATCAAACTAGATACTTCTACTAATTCTTACTGGCGATTAATGAAAAATACCCTAGATGCCTATTTAGAAAAAGCAAATCTATTTTTTCCAATCGAAAAACTAGCCATCTCCTTTGCAGAAATTTCTAAACTACCTAGCGAAAATTACCAAATGAAAGAAAAAAAGAAAAAATTATCTCTAATACTCCCAAACTTTTTCCCTAAAAGAAAATCACCATCTCTAACAAAGCCAAACCAAATGACATTTTTACACACATAAGCCATATTTTACTATCAAATATAACGATTTTTTGCTATAATAGTACTAGTGGTGAAAGAAATGAAACGAAGTGAAGTACAAAGAGAAAAATTAAGTCCAATGATGCAACAGTATATGGAGATAAAAGATAAATACGAAGACAGTATTATCTTTTTTCGACTAGGTGACTTTTATGAAATGTTCTTTGAAGACGCAATTATTGCATCTCGTGTTTTAGAATTAACACTGACAGGAAAACAAGCTGGGCTAGAGGAACGAGTACCGATGTGTGGCGTTCCTCACCATGCTTATGCCTCCTATGTAGATGCTCTAATTGAAAAAGGTTACAAAGTAGCAATCTGTGAACAATTAGAAGATCCAAAAGAAACAAAAGGAATGGTAAAGCGGGATGTCATACAAGTAATTACCAAAGGAACAAGAATCGATGAAAATATCGACTCCAAAAGCAATAACTATATTGCTAATGTCTATAATTTCGATTACTGTTATGGAATTAGTTTTGCAGATATTTCAACCGGTGAAGTATATGCAATGCTAATTG
Source organism: uncultured Bacilli bacterium (assembly GCA_944364005.1). The sequence continues at coordinate 8,155 of CALVVW010000050.1, forward strand.
AAGGAGAAAAAGATAAAGTAATCAAAGAAGTAACCAAGCATGGTTTTAAAGAAGTAATTGTAAATGATTCTATTAACCGAGAAATTATAGAAATATTAAGAACAAACTATAATATATTAGTAACAATTACCAAAGAAGAATTAGACGATAAAAACTATGAATATATCTATAAAGATATTGAAGATATAAGAATTGTATCGACATTAAAACATTTACTTTATTATATCATCGATACCAAAAAAGGAGATTTGCATCACCTACAAAAATGTAGAGTAATAAAAAATAGTGAATTTTTAGAGTTTGACAACAACACCAAAAGGAACTTAGAGCTAACAGAAACATTAAGAAATAGAGAACGCCAATATAGTCTATTATGGCTACTAGATAAAAACAAAACTGCCATGGGATCAAGATATTTAAAGCACAACATTGAAAATCCTTTAACGGGTAGAGAAGAAATCGAAAGAAGATATCACATGGTAGAAAAATTATCTACAGAATTCATATTACGAGATGACTTAATCAAAGAACTAGGAAACGTCTACGACCTAGAACGATTAGCCGGAAGAATTACTTACGGAAACTTAAACGCCAAAGATTTATTACAATTAAAAAGTTCCCTAAAATCTCTTCCCAAAATAAAAGAAATTCTAGAACAAATCGGCTATGATAAAAAACTAGAAACGTTAGAAGAGTTATATCAACTATTAGACAAAACAATTCTAGAAGATGCACCATTTTCTCTACATGAGGGACATCTAATCAAGCCAGGATATAACGAAGAATTAGATGAACTAAAGAAAGTTAGTTCTGGATCTAAAGACTTTATCTTAGAATTAGAACAAAAAGAAAGAGAAAAAACTGGTATTAAAAACTTAAAAGTAGGATTCAATAAAGTATTCGGCTATTACATAGAAGTATCCAAGGGTCAAACACATCTAGTAAAAGAAGAATTTGGCTACGATAGAAAACAAACTCTAGCCAATTGCGAACGATTTACAACACCACTACTAAAAGAAAAAGAAAATATCATCTTAGGTGCTGAAGAAAAAATAATTAATCTAGAATATAAATTATTTATGGATATCAGAGAAGTAGTAAAAAGATATATTGGAAAACTACAAAGAATTGCCAAAATCATTAGTGAAGTAGATATGTTACAATCTTTCTCAGTAGTAAGTGATGCTTATAAATTTGTAAGGCCAACATTAACCGATGAAAAAGTAATAAAAATGATAGAATGTCGTCATCCAGTAGTAGAACAAGTCATGAAAGATAAATATATACCAAATGATATTATCATGGATAAAACAACCGATATCTTATTAATTACTGGCCCTAACATGGCTGGTAAATCAACCTATATGAGACAATGTGCGATTACCGTAATTATGGCTCAAATCGGCTGCTTTGTTCCATGTAAAAGTTGTACTATGCCAATATTTGATAAAATATTTACTAGAATTGGTGCAAGTGATGACTTAGTCAGTGGAGAATCTACCTTTATGGTAGAAATGAAAGAAGCAAATACCGCTATCAGTGAAGCAACAGAACACAGCTTAATTTTATTCGATGAACTAGGACGTGGAACAGCTACTTATGATGGAATGAGTCTAGCACAAGCAATACTAGAATATATCCACGATAA
>CALVVW010000051.1 GCA_944364005.1 uncultured Bacilli bacterium
TCTTTAATCATTCTAAGTTGTGAATCAATAGAATAACCATTATCTCTTTGATCATCTGTACTAACTCTTACATAAACACCACATCTCATAAATTCCTCCTTTCTTTATTTTTGAGAAGGATTAATATTCCTCTCACTTGTTTCCTCACTTAAGTTTAAAATGGCAACCTATATTTTCAAAAAAATTAATCTTCTCATATGTTTCCTAACTAAAACTCAAAAAAGCAGACAGAATTTCAAAAAAAATTAATCCTCTCATATGTTTCCTAACTAAAAGGCACTTTTACGAAGTGTATTTTCTAAAAAAATTTAATATTTGTATTTTTTTATAATATTTTCTATTTCTTTTAAGTTATATTTTGCTTTATGTTCTTTAATGTAAAATGGTTTATTACTAATTTCATTTACTTTGTATTCAAGTATAGTAAGAGTAACAGGATGGGTAATTAGATATTCAGTTGGTTCAATAATTTGTAAATTAGTATGTAGAAGAACTTTAATTTTTCCTTTTTTAGTTTTGTAAGTGTAGTGTTTAATAAGTTCTATTATTTGGGGATTAGGTTTAAATTCTTCTAAAATTTTAAATTCAAGCATAAAAAATGTCCTCCTTCCTAGAAAGAGAACATTAAAGTTTTATATAAAATTAAAACTTACGAACTTTTTACAGTCCGTAAGTTGTATTCAAATGGAGCGGATGAGGAGAATCGAACTCCCGTAGTCAGCTTGGAAGGCTGAGGTTCTACCATTAAACTACATCCGCATAAATTGTTTGTTGAACCTCAGCCGTAAGTACTAAAGTTCAGTCTGCTTAATCAGTAGACATTTACAATTATATCAGATATGGTTATATTGTCAATACTTTTTTTTATTTTTTTTGTTTTATATAATTATTGTAGGATGTGATACTATGAAAGTACTTGCTAGTGATTTTGATTTAACTTTATATGTTGAAGATAAGGAAATAGTCAAAAAAAATATTGCTGCTATTTCTAAATTTATGAAGTATGGTAATATTTTTTGTATTATTACTGGAAGAAATTATTCTAATATTAAAATATTATTAAATGAATATAAAATTCCTTATCATTATTTAATATGCCAAGATGGTGCTAAAATATTCGATTCTATGGATTATTGTTTTTCTACGGAATATTTATCTAGAGAAAAGATAGAAAAGATTATTCCAGTTATGGAGAAGTATTCTTTTGAATATTATTTAGATGATGGATATAATGAAACAACTAATATGGATGATTGTGTTAAAGTAGTTGGTATTATTAATGATAGAGAAGAAGATGCTAAAAAAGTAGTAGAAGAGTTAAGAGATTTAGGGTTTTATGCTTATCTTAGTACTTATTATATTAATGTTGTTGATTCTTCTGTTAATAAAAGTGTTGCTTTAGAGAAAGTATTAGTTCATGCAGATTGTTATAAAGATGATTTGTATGTCATAGGGGATAGTGTTAATGATTTAGAAATGCTTACTACTTTTCAGGGTGCTGTTATGAAAAATCATAGTGCTGAACTCGATGAACTAAATAAGAAAACTTATGATACCTTATATGAATATATTGAAGAATTAGAAAAAAACTAATTCTTTTTTCATATATTTTATTAGGTGATATCATGGGAGATTTTGTTTTTTCATTAATTCAAAACTTTGGCTATTTTGGTATGTTTTTAGGAATGGTTTTAGAGGCTGTTATTATTGTTATTCCTAGCGAAGCTATTTTAGCAACTGGTGGTATTTTAGCCAGTCGTGGTGTTTTTTCTTTTTTTGGAGCTTTTTTAATTGGTCTTGTTGGTAGTGTTTTTTGTGCCATTGTTATTTATTTTATGGGATATTTTGGAGGAAGACCATTTATTAGAAAATTCGGAAAATATTTTTTTATGAAAGAAGAAGATATTGAAAGAAGTGATTCTTGGTTTTTAAGATATGGGATGTTTGGTGCACTGATTGGTCGTAATTTTCCTATTATTCGAACTCTTATTTCATTACCTATTGGTATTATGAGAATGTCTTTTTTTAAGTTTTTGATTTTTACTATCATTGGATCGGTTCCATGGACTTTTTTATTCGTTTATTTAGGTTATGCTCTTGGTAATAGTTGGATTTATGTTAGTGCTAAAATATCTTGGTTGAAGCTTCCTATTAAGATTTTACTTACCTTTATCGTGATATTTTACTTTTATAAGAAGATAAAAAATAATAAAAAATAATTTTGGTTTACTTTATTTTAATTTCGTGCTACACTCTTAATAAGATAAGGTAGTGTAGAGAGTATGAGAAGAATTTTATTTTGTTGTTTTATATGTTTATTTTTAGTTAGTGGATGCTCTTTTAAAGATGATAATAAACTTGTTTTAGTAACTGAAGCAGGTTTTGCTCCATATGAATTTTATCAAGATGGTGAAATTGTAGGAGTAGATATTGATATTGCAAAAGAGATTGCGAAAGAATTAGGTAAAGAATTAGTAGTTAAAGATGTGTCTTTTGATTTTTTAATAAATGAAGTAAAGAGTGGTAAAGCAGATTTTGCAGCTGCTGGTATTAGTATTACTGATGAACGTAAGAAGCAAGTTGATTTTACTGATGAGTATACTGTTTCTAATCAAGTGGTGGTTGTAAAAAAAGATAGTCCTATTACAAGTTTTGATGAAATTAGTAATAAGAAGATAGCTGTTCAACTAGGTACGGTTGCTGATTTATATGTTAGTGATAATTATCCTGATGCTACGTTAGTTCAACATAAAAAGTATTTATCTGCTGTAGAAGATGTAAAAGCAGATAAAGTTGATTGCTTAATTATGGATGAACTTCCTGCCAAAGAAATTGTAAAAGCAAATAGTGAATTAAAGATTATGGATGGAGTATTGTTTCAAGATCGATATGGTATGATTGTTAAAAAAGGAAATGATAAGTTAAGAAAACAAATTAATAAAGTTTTGAAGCGTTTAATTGATGATGGAACTATAGAAAATTTGGTACTTAAGTATTCTGAATAGTGAGGTTGGTAGTATGAGCGAGATATGGGATTCTTTTTACCAGACGTTTATTTTTGAAGATAGATATTTATATTTTTTAGAAGGTATTAAATTTACTTTGATTATTGCCTTCTTTTCTATTTTGCTTGGTTTAATATTAGGAGTTTTCATTTCTATTGTTAGAGATTTTCATAAACAGACAGGGAAATGTTTTCTATTAAGTAAGATATGTGATGTTTATGTGTATGTAATTCGAGGGACTCCTACGTTATTACAATTAATGATTTTATATTATGTTATTTTTAAAACTTCTACTTTGTCACCAATCATTATTGGAATTTTAACGTTTGGAATTAATTCTGGAGCTTACGTTGCAGAAATATTTAGAGCTGGTTATGATGGTATTGATAAAGGGCAAAGAGAAGCTTCTAAGACATTAGGTTTAAATTATTTAAAGACTATGCGATATGTTATTTTTCCACAGGCTTTAGCTAAGATATTTCCTGCTTTAGGGAATGAGATTATTACTTTAGTTAAAGAGACTTCTATTGCAGGATATGTAGGAATTGTTGAACTTATTAAAGCAGCTGATATTATTTCTTCTAGAACTTATGATTATTTCTTTCCTTTGATTATTGCTGCACTAGTATATTTATTTTTAACTTTTATTTTATCTAAAGTTATGAAATATGGAGAAAGGAAGTTAAATCATGTTGTATCAGGTTAAGAAATTAGTTAAGAAGTTTGGTAGTACTTCTGTTTTAAAAAATATTAATTTAGAAATTGAAGAAAATGAAAAAATTGTTATTATTGGTCCATCTGGTTCTGGTAAATCAACACTACTTAGATGTTTGAACTTACTGGAAAAGCCTACTAGTGGTAGTATTTATTATCATGGACATAGGCTAGATGATAAATTATATAAAAGTATTCAGGGTAAAATTGGAATGGTGTTTCAGAATTATCAATTATTTGATAATTTAACAGTAATTGATAATTTAACACTTGCTCCAGTTTTAAATAAATTGATGTCTAAAGAGGAGGCAATCAATAAGGCAAGAAGATATTTAAGACAAATTCATTTGGAGGATAAAGAAAATAGTTATCCTATGGATTTATCTGGAGGACAAAAACAGCGTGTTGCCATCATTAGAAGTTTAATGATGAATCCGGAGGTTATTTTATTTGATGAGCCTACTAGTGCTTTAGATCCTGAGATGATAGGAGAAGTCTTATCATTAATATTGGAGGTGAGTCGAGAAAAGATTACTATGATTGTGGTAACACACGAGTTAAATTTTGCTCAAGAATTTGCTACTAGAGTTATTTTCATGGATCATGGAAAAATTATAGAAGAAGGTGATAAAGAGCAAATGTTTAAACATCCTAGAACGAATAGGTTGCAGCAGTTTTTAAGTAATATTCAATAATGGAGGTAGAAGTGATGAATAAAATTAATGTAACAAGTGAAATAAAACCTTTAAAGAAAGTTTTGTTGCATCGTCCTGGTAATGAGTTGTTAAATTTAACTCCTGATACATTAGGGAATTTATTATTTGATGATATTCCTTATTTACCAGTTGCACAAAGAGAGCATGATGAGTTTGCTAGAGTTTTAAAGGAAAACGGGGTAGAAGTTGTTTATTTGGAAAAATTAATGGCAGAAGTTTTAGCTTTAAGTGATGAGATTCGTGAAGAGTTTATTAGACAATTTATCTATGAAGCAGGTATTAGAACTCCTAAATATCGTGATTTAGTTTTCCAATATTTAAATAGTTTTAAAGATGAATATGAACTTGTTCTTAAAACTATGGAAGGAATTCAAATCTATGAAATTAATAGAGAACAAAGAAAAGATGAAAAATCTTTGGTAGATTTGGTAACAGAAGAGACTGATTTTTTAGCTGATCCTATGCCTAATCTTTATTTTACTAGAGATAATTTTGCTAGTATTGGTCGTGGTATTTCTTTAAATAAAATGTATTCTGTTACTAGAAATCGTGAAACTATTTATGCTGAATATATCTTTAAATATTATCCTGATTTTAAGGGACAAGTTGATAAATATTATGATCGTGATTTACCTTATCATATTGAAGGTGGAGATATCTTAAATTTGAATGATCATATTTTAGCAGTTGGTATTTCACAAAGAACTACAGCTGAGGCAATTGATCAATTGGCTAAAAATCTATTTAAAGATGAGAAATGTAAAATTGATACAGTTCTTGCTTTCAATATTCCAAATAGTCGTGCTTTTATGCATTTGGATACGGTATTTACACAAGTTGATCGTAATAAATTTACTTATCATCCTGGTATTGTAGATACTTTACAAGTTTTTGAAATTACTGAAGGTAATATTGAAGATAGTGATGAAGATTTAAATGTTGTAGAGATTAATGATACTTTAGAGAATATTTTATCTTCTTATTTAAAAATCCCTGTAACTTTAATTCCTTGTGCTGGTGGAGATAAAGTAGCATCTGAAAGAGAACAATGGAATGATGGTTCTAATACTTTGTGTATAGCACCTGGTGTTGTTGTGGTCTATGATAGAAATGTTATTACTAATCAAGTTCTTAGAGAAAATGGTCTTAAGGTTTTAGAGATTCCTGGAGCAGAACTTTCTCGTGGACGTGGAGGTCCAAGATGTATGAGTATGCCATTAATAAGGGAGGATTAATATGAACTTTTATAATAGAGATTTTTTGAAATTACTTGATTATAGTGAACAAGAAATTTTATATTTAATCCAACTTGCTATGGAGTTTAAAAAGAAGAAAAAACTTGGTAAAAAGCATGAATATTTAAAAGGTAAGAATGTTGTTTTATTATTTGAAAAAGATTCTACTAGGACTCGTTGTGCTTTTGAAGTAGGTGCTATGGATTTAGGTATGGGTGTTACTTATTTAGGTCCTACTGGTTCACAAATGGGTAAAAAAGAAAGTATTAAAGATACAGCTAGAGTTTTATCTAGAATGTATGATGGAATTGAATATCGTGGTTTTGATCAAGCTATTGTTGAAGAGTTGGCTAAGTATTCTTCTGTTCCTGTATGGAATGGTCTTACAAATGAATTTCATCCAACTCAAATGTTAGCTGATATTATGACAATGTATGAAAATTTCGGTAGTGTAAAGGGTAGAAAACTGGTGTTTTTAGGAGATGCTAGAAATAATGTTGGTAACTCTTTGATGGTTATTTGTTCTAAGCTTGGAATTGATTTTTGTTGTTGTGCACCATCAGAATTGTTTCCTAATTCGGAGTTGGTTAGCCAGTGTCGTAAATTTGCAGAAGCTCAGGGCTCTAAGATTTTGTTAACAGAAGATGTGAATGAAGGATTAAAAGGTGCTTCTGTTGTTTATACAGATGTCTGGGTTTCCATGGGTGAAGATGATAGCTTATGGAAGGAAAGAATTAAATTATTGACTCCATATCGAGTTACCTCAGAGCTTATGAGTCTTGCGAATGAAGATGCTATTTTCTTACATTGTTTACCATCTTTCCATGATATTAATACAAAGATTGGAAAGGAGATACATGATAAGTTTGGAATTACTGAGATGGAAGTAACAGATGAAGTTTTTGAGTCTGATCAATCAAAAGTGTTTGATGAAGCAGAAAATAGACTTCATACTATTAAAGCTGTCATGTATGCAACGATGACGAAATGAAAAAGAAGATAGTAATTGCATTAGGTGGTAATGCTTTAGGAAATAGTCCTGAGGAACAATTGAGATTAGTACAAAAAACTGCAAAATATATTGTGGATTTAGCGGATACTTATGATATTGTTGTTACTCATGGGAATGGTCCGCAAGTAGGTATGATTAATATGGCAATGGAGGTTTCTCATGAGGAGGTTAATACTCCTAGTGTTCCTTTTGCTGAATGTGGCGCTATGAGTCAAGGATATATAGGGTATCATTTACAACAATCTATTCAAGAAGAACTTGTTAGAAGAAATATGAGACGTAATTGTGTTACTGTTCTTACACAAGTTGTTGTTGATAAAAAAGATCCTGCTTTTACTCATCCTACAAAACCAATTGGTAGTTTTTATACGAAAGAAGAAGCAGATAAGCTATATATTGAAAGAGGTTATATCTTTAAAGAAGATGCTGGCAGAGGATACCGAAGAGTGGTTCCTTCTCCTGAACCTAAAAAAATAGTAGAAACAAAAACAATAGAATTGCTTTTGAAAAATAAAAATATTGTTATTGCTGGTGGAGGTGGAGGAATTCCTGTAGTTTATCATTATAATAAATTAAAGGGAGTAGACGCTGTTATTGATAAAGATAAGACAAGTGCTAGAATAGCTATTGATATTAAAGCTGATGTTTTCTTAATATTAACAGCTGTAGAAAAAGTTTGTATTAATTATAATACAGCAAATGAAAAACAAATTGATTTTTTAACTCCTGCTTTAGCAAGACGATATATGCAAACAGGGGAATTTAAAGAAGGTAGTATGTTACCTAAGATTGAAGCTTGTCTTCAGTTTGTGGAACATAATAGAAGAAATGCGCAAGCATTGATTACATCTTTAGATAAGGCTAAGCAAGCGTTAGAAGGAAAAACTGGAACAGTAATTAGTAGGAAGGAATTATAGTTATGGCTACAAAAAAGAAAAGAAAAGGCTTTATAACAGCGTTTTCAATTATATTAATTTTAATTTTTCTTTTAGGGTTGCTAACATATTTGTTACCGGCAGCTCAATTTGATGGAGATACTATTGTTAATGGTACAGGTGTTGTTAGAGCATCTATATCAGATATTTTAATGTCTCCAATTTTAGGATTTGAAAATGCAATTGATGTATGTATTTTCGTACTTATTTTAGGAGGTTTTTTAGCGGTTGTTGGAAAGACAAAAGCATTAGAGACAGGAATTCAAGTTTTGGTTAAAAAGTTAAAAGGTAATGAACTTGCTTTAATTCCAATATTGATGTTTATTTTCTCTATTGCAGGTACTACTTATGGTATGTTGGAAGAGACAGTAGGTTTTTATGCTTTGCTTGCTGCTGCTATGGTTATGGCAGGAATGGATACGGTAGTGTCTTCTGCTATTGTATTGTTAGGAGCAGGCTCTGGAGTGTTAGGATCTACTATTAATCCGTTTGCAGTAGGTGCTGCAGTTAGTGCTTTACCTGATAATGTTAAAGTTAATCAAGGTTTGATAATTGCTATTGGAGCTATTTTATGGCTTACAACTTTGTTAATTTCTGTTTTATTTGTTATGAATTATGCTAAGAAAGTTATTAAAAAGAAGGGTTCTACTATTCTTTCTTTACAAGAGCGTAGGAATATGGAAATGGAATATGGAGCTCATGCTGCTAAAAAGGATGAAAATGTTAAATTAACAAGTAAACAAATTGTTACTTTATGCTTATTTGGATTGACTTTCCTTGTTATGATTATTGGATTTATTCCATGGGAAGATTTCGGGGTAACATTCTTTAAACATACTACAGGATGGTTAACTGGTACTCCTCTTGGTAGTTGGTATTTCTATGAAGCAGCACTTTGGTTCTTGATTATGTCAGTTGTTATTGGATTTATTAATCGTACTGGTGAAAAACAATTTGTAGATACCTTTATTGATGGTGCTGATGATATGGTAGGAGTAATTTTAATTATTGCGATTGCTAGAGGTGCTTCTGTTTTAATGCAAAGTACATATTTAGATAATTATATTATTTATAATGCTGCTAATATTTTACAGGTTGTACCTGAATTTGTATTCGCTCCATTTAATTACTTATTACATGTAGTGTTATCTATTCTTGTTCCATCAAGTTCAGGTTTAGCTACTTTATCTGCACCAATTATTGGATCACTTGCTAATCAAGTAGGATATAGTGTTGAGACTACTATTATGACTATGGTAGCTGCTAATGGTTTAGTAAATCTTATTACACCAACTTGTGGAGCTATCATGGGAGGTCTTGCTTTAGCAAAAGTAGAATATACTACCTGGGTAAAATGGGCAGGAAAAGTGGTACTTACTATTGCAGTTGTTAATATTATTATATTAACTTTCTTGATGGTAGTACTTTAGAATTAATTATAGTTAGATTGGATGCAAGCATTTGTTTGCATCTTTTTCGTTGACAAAATAATTGTGAAAATATATGATAACGATGAGGTGAGGTTATGAAGTCTATTATTAAAAAATTGTCTTTGTATGCAACTGCTGGTACTTTGGGGATGTTTTCTTTTGTTGGATGTGGTCATTCGGAGGATACTGCTAAAGAAGAAGCTGTTACAGAAGAGAGTAGTCAGGAAGAAGTTACTGATACAAAGTATTTTGATGTTGGGGAACATTTGTTTTTTGAACGGTATTATTTAACAAGTTCTGTAGATTCTCAGGATATTGCAGGTGGTTCTGTTTCTATTCCTGAAGGATATTCTGTGTATGATATAGAAAATTTTATTCGTCCATATTGTTATGGTTCTGAAACTGGTGGATATGACGTATGGTTTTTAAATGATGTACCTGTAGAAGCAGAGAAAGTATATAATGAAGTGTTGGAAATTTATGATTATAGTGAACCAGGGACTCCAGTGTTAGAAAAATCTGATGCTGCTGTTCAGAAGGTAAAATAAAAATATTAGAAAGGTCTAGTATTTTTATTTGTTTTGTGTTATAATTGGGAGCGACGTAAGAAGAG
>CALVVW010000052.1 GCA_944364005.1 uncultured Bacilli bacterium
ACATTTGGATTAGTAGATGGACCAGGTATTCGATGTGTAGTTTTCTTTAATGGATGTATGTTACGTTGTAAATTTTGCCATAATCCTGAGATGTGGAAAAAGAGGGATGATAACTATACTCCAGAAGAGTTATATAAAAGAATTAAGAGATGTGAACCCTATTTTAAAAAAAATGGTGGTGTAACCTTTTCTGGAGGAGAACCTTTACTACATAGTGACTTTATTATTGAAGTTTGTAAATTATTAAAAAAAGATAATATTCATGTAGCTTTGGATACCTCTGGAGTTGGATTAGGTCATTATGAAGAAGTCCTTTCTTATGTTGATTTGGTACTTTTAGATGTCAAACATACTAATCCAGAAGGATATTATGATATTACAGGGTTTAAATTGGGAGAAGTTGAAAAATTTATTGATGTCTGTAATAAAATGAATAAGAAAATTTGGATTCGTCAGGTTATTGTGCCTGGAATTACAGATACTTATGAATATATGGATAGTTTAGTTGATTATTTGCAACATATTCATAATATAGAAAGAGTAGATTTTCTTCCTTTTCATCGATTGGGTCGTGAAAAATATATTAAATTAGGTATTCCTTATCCATATGAAGAAAAACAGGATATGGATAAAGAAAAATGTAATCAATTATATGATTATTTCAAGGAAAGATATTTTAAATAATATCTTTTTTTGTTATACTTTTTTTAAATAAAGGAGTTTACTATGAGGAAGAGTGTAGTTTCAGAAATTTATTTAACCTCTAAATTTGTTTCAAAAGAATCATGGCACGTTATGTTTTTGAAACTGGCAAAATATTTAGGCTCTTTTTCAAAATTTGAAATTTTTGTTGTTTGTGAGATGAATAAGCTTCATTATTATGTAGAAACTGATGTTGTGCTTCCTACGATGTTAGGAGATATTTCTGATTTTATGTTTGGTGCGTCTTCTGTTTGTTGGTCATTTTCTTATGAACGTGGAGTCCCTTATATTAATCAATCTACTGATTCTATTATTGATTTTATTGATAAGGAGTCTTTAAAGAAGTCTCGTGATGTAAAAATGTTAGAACTTAATTTTCGACTAGCTAGGGATAAATTATTTAGTCATGGCTATTTATATATTAATGAGCAAGGAAAAATTATTCGTCGTAGGTTATTTAAAACATTACCTGAAGTATTACTTAGTATTGATTTTTCTAAAAATAAGAAATATACTTATCAGTCTCCACCTAAGTATTTAGATTTTCAAAAAGCTTTGTCATTATTGCAAAGTGATTCTGTACAAGCATTATTTTCTGTTTCTACTTTTCCTTATTTTTCTAAAGATTATTATTTAAATTTATCTGCTTATTCTTTTGATAAACATTCTCTTGTAGTAGGTTCTACTGGTAGTGGTAAATCTAAGTTTATTAGTCTTCTTATTAGTCGTTTAGCAACAACCCTTGATTATAAATTAAAATATAAGATTGTTGTTATTGATCCACATGCTTCTTTGGAAGAAGATATTGGTGGTATTCGTAATAGTTCTGTTATTGATTTTGAAACGATGGAAAGTAGTATTAATTTATTTGTTAATTCTACTGATAATATTGTTGTTTCTGTAGAGTTATTACTTTCATTACTTTCTTCTTATATGAAAGATTTGTATAATTCTAAATTAGAAAGAATCTTAAGACATAGTTTATTATTGCTTTTATATCATAATATATTTAGTTTTCAGAACTTACGTAAATTACTTTTGGAAGTAGAATATCGTGAATCTTTGTTATTAGATGATTTGCCAGATAGTATTACTAGTTTCTTTTTGACAGATTTTAATGAACTAAAGAATAAATATTATAATGAGTCTATTGCACCTATTCTTTCTTTTTTAGATGAAATGGAATTTATTTCTGTTTTTCAAAATGAATGTAATAATGCTTTATCTTTACAAGAAACTATTAAGCAAAATTTTTTAACTTTATTTTCTCTAAATCGTAATAGATTAGGAGAGTCTTGTGTTAAGACAATTTCTGGCCTTATTATGCAGCAGTTAATTACGGTAATTCAAGATAGAAAGATAGATGAACATATTATATTTATTGTCGATGAAGTGTCTGTTGTTGAAAATCCTATTTTACTTAAGTTTTTATCAGAAGCTAGGAAATTTGGTTTATCATTAATTTTAGTACAGCAATATTTTGAACAGATTAGTGGAAAATTACAAGAAGCTATTTTTGCTAATGTTGTTAATTATTATGTTTTTAGAGTATCTAGAAGAGATGCTAGTATATTAGCTAGCAATATTTCTATGAAGTTATCTTGTGATGATAGTGAAGAAAACCGCATTTCTATGTTAATTAATTTGGGAGATAGAGAATGTGTAGTACGACTTGGAAGTCGGGGAGTTTTACTTCCAGCATTTAAGGCCAGAACTGTTGATTTTGTTCCAGTTAAAAGAATTAAGAGTACCAAAATTTCTAAGCCTGTTCCTAAAAGCGAGGTTACTATTACTCCTCCAAAAAAGAAATTTGAGATTACACCAAATATTAAGCTAACCGAATTGTTATTGGAACAGTCTTCTAGTAGAAGAAATATGAGAGGTGATACTAATGAATAAGCCGCAAGTAGTAGAGGCAGTAGATAAGATTTTTTCTAATGTTTTTGACTGTAAGAATCCATTTACCTTAGATGAACTTTTAACTAAGTTTGCTTTTGATGTTAAATTACCACAACAAGTCAATGATTCGTTTACAGGAGAAGTGACTTGGGCAACATCAGTAAATCCTACCAAGTATATTACAGAAGAAAATACTTGGAAGTGGAAAAGTTGGGAGCAACCAAAACAAGAAATAGAAAATTTAGAACAATTGGTTAATCTGTGGAATAAAATTAATTATCGTACTACGGAAAGGGTGTATGATTCTACTAATGTTTCTGAAAGTGATACCATTTATCGCTCTGAGAATGTTTATCGCTCCTGTGATTCTAGTGATTGTAAAAATCTGATTTTTTCAGATGGTTGTCAAAACTGTGAATATTTACTTGCTTCTCAAAGATCTGGACATTGTAGTTTTTGTATTCGATGTGATGATTCTTCTGGTTGCTCTAACAGTTATAATATTTCATGCTCTAGTAAGATTAGTAATTCTTTCTTTATCGAAGATTGTGGTTCTTTGCACGAATGTATGTTTTGTGCTCATATTTCTAATAAAAAGTATTGTATTTGTAATATGCAATTTGATAAAGAGGAGTATTTTGTTATTAAAAAAGAGATTATCAAGTGGATTATGAATTCATAACGTTAAGTGGAGGTGATTTGATGAATTCTTTAGTCTATCAATCGTATATGAGAGATGAGATTATTCCTAAAACAGTTATTTTTGCATCTGCTTTTGGTCTTACTATTGATTCTTTTAAAACAGCGAATGAACATGGTAAGTATCCTTATCGTATTCGATTTTATCATGGAAATCATATTGTAGGACATATGGATCTTGTTGTGGATGAAATGTTTGGGAAACTTTATCCTGGTTGGGAATATCCTTTTATTCTTTTTACACCAGTTGGTAATGTTTCAGGCCATTATTTAAGTTCCAGTAATAATAATTTGTTTTCTTATCAATTAGATTTATATGATAAAGATAAAGTTGATTTTGTTCGTGGATTATTTCAAATCTACGCTTCTGGAAAAAATGAAGTACGAAATCATAATTATTTTGTAGGTGCTAGTGTTACTTCCCTTAAAGATGGTCAAGAGATTGCTGATATGACTACTAATTGTTGTGGAAGTGAGGTTAAATTTGGCATTCGTAGTTATGAACCTTTTGAAGAAGTTACCTATGGTTATTTTGGTGATCTTTATATCTATCATAGACAAATAGAAAATAGAGAAGAAACGCTACTTACTAAAATATCTGTTTCTAATAGTAGAGTTCAAAAAAATGATGCCAGTTTGTCTTTTTCTGATGGAAGGAGTTATGTTCTTTCTAAAGTAGGTGATACTGAGGGTAATATTCGATTTGATTTATTGGATAAAGAGATTATGAATCATGATTCCTCCTTTTTTGCAGTAATTGATAGGGTAAGAGATAATTTGACTTTTCCTGTCTATGGCGGGAGTATTTCTTTGTATGATAGATTTGCAAGTTTATCTTATCAAGATAATTCGCAATTTTTATCTATATCTAAAGCAAGTGATGTGAAGCAGTTAAAAAAAGTTAATCCATTAGTAAAACAATACTGTAAAAAGTAAATTCAGTCTTCTAACTGTTTTTTGTATGAATAAAATTTTTCAGGGTATGTTATTACTGGTGATATTATGTTTTGGAGTGTAAGATTTCCATCAATTCCTGCTTTAAATCCAGTAGATAGTATACTCGATGTTGGTATTATTGGAGGCGGAATTACTGGACTTTCTACTGCTTATTATTTAAAAGATACTAATTTGAAAATTGCTTTATTTGATAAGGGCTCTATTGGTCAAGGTGTGACTAGTAAGACAACTGCTAAAATTACCTATTTACAAGGTGATATTTATCAAAAGTTAGGTAGTAAGGCAAAAGAGTACTATCTATCTCAAAAGCAAGCTATTTCAGAGTTATTACGTATTATTGAAACAGAACATATTTCTTGTGATTTGGAGCAAGTTAGGTCTATTCTTTTTACTTTGGATGACGAAAATGTTTCAAAAATTAAACGTGAAAAAGAGTTGTTAGAAAGTTTTTCTGCTCATCCATTTTATGTTTTTGATACTAGTATTAAAGCCGGTATTGGTGTTTCTGATACATATGTTTTTCATCCATTGAAATATTTATCTGGTTTATCTAGGTTATTACTTTCTAAAATTATGTTTTATGAAAATACTTTGGTTCAAAATATTAAAAGGGAAAATGGCTATTATCTTTTACAGACTCCGCTAGGAGATTTTAAGGTAAGAAATGTTATTATTGCTTGTCACTATCCATTCTTTTTATATCCTAATTTTTTTCCGTTAAAGACTTATATACAGAGAGAATATGTAAATGTAGCTAATGTTAAGAAGCATGAAGCTTATTCGGCTATTAATATTGATTCTTGTCTTCATTCTATTCGCTACTATAAAGATTATCTTATTTATGGCTCTAATCGTCATAAGCTTACTAGTAAGATTGATTATGGTAAGAGTTATGAACATAGTAGGGAAGATTTTAAGAGATATTTTCATAGTTTTCCAGAATATACTTGGATGAATCAAGATATTGTTAGTCATGACTTATTGCCTTTTATTGGTGAAGTTTCTCCTCATCTGTTTTTAGGTACTGCTTATCGTGGCTGGGGAATTACGAATGGAACAATTGCAGGGAAGATTTTATCTGATTTAATTTTACATAAAAGAAGTGAGTTTTCTTCTTTATTTTCTCCTTGTCGTATGAATGTTTCTTTGTTCGCTAATTCTTTTTTAGGTACTTTTCATTATATGAAAGTATATGCTGAAGCTTTATGGAAGAAAAACAATCCTACTTATATTCGAATTAATGGAGTAATTTATGCATTATATGAAGATAAAGAACATAAAACTCATAAGATTCGTTTATTATGTCCTCACATGAAATGTAATTTGGTTTTTAATTCGTTTGATGAGACTTGGGATTGTCCTTGTCATGGTTCTAGATTTGATTTGGATGGTAAATTGATAGAAGGACCTGCAAAAGAGAACTTAAAAAATTGTATATAGTTTCTTCTTTTGGACATACTAATAGCGAGGTGAAGAAAATGAATAAACAATGCGAATTAATTGAAAAAATTTATAAGGATGCTGCTATGGGAAGATTTTCTACTCGTAAGTTGTTAGATAGTCTAAAGGGTAGAGATAATAAGATTACCGGTGATGTGGAAAGTATTTTTGAAGGATATTCATCTTTTGAAGAAAAAGCAAAAGAAGAGCTTCTTGCTTGTGATATGAAACCTGAAGAGGAAGGTAGTATTGCTAAAATGATGTCTTCCATGGGGATTTTTAAAGAAGTTATTTCAGATAATAGTGATGCAGCAATTGCTGATTTGTTAATTCAAGGATTGTCCATGGGTGTAATTGAGATGGAGAAACGTATTAAAGGTGCTAGTGATGATATTAATAAAGATCATTTAAAATTAGCAAAGGATTTTAAAAAGTTTCAAGAGAAATCTCAAAAGACTATGGAAAAATATTTATAAGAGAATTTAGTTCTCTTTTTTTGTTTAAAAAATGTTTTTTGTTACAGACTATTATTGGGAGGAGATTTATGAATAATATACAATATATGGAAGTCCCTAGTAATATTCTTACGGGCAAAGATTTAGATTATTTATCTGATATGTTTGCATGGAATTATGGAGCATATAAGAAAATGAAGAATTCTGTAAGTCAAGTTACTGATCAAGAAATTGTTGCGGTAATGGATAAGGCGGCAAGTGTTTTTGATCAAAATTTGAATACGGTGTTATCTATTTTAGGAGGTGTTTCTAATGAATAATCAGATTACTAATCCGAAAGTAGAAGTACCTATAGGAATTACATGTAATGATAAAGATTATATTAATTCACTACTTTCTTGTTTAAAAGAAATGTCTAAAAATTATGTTGTTGCTATGACGGAGGCTAGTAATGAGTGTTTATATGAGAAACACAAGCAAGTATTTTTATCATTAGTTGCTTTGCAAAGAGAAGTTTATGAGTTGATGTTTCGTAAAGGTTGGTATGCCTTAGAGAAGGCTGATAGTCAAAAGATTAATCAAAAATCTCAGATGTTAACTCAAGAATATCAAGATTTAAATGCTTAATTTGAGGGGAACAATTGTTCTTCTTTTTTTGGTAATGTTGATAGTATAATAATTTTAAATTTGGTTATTTTATAAATAGGTGATGATTTTTGACAAAGTTTTCCAAATATGTTATAGTATACTCTATCTCAGGGGGAGATTATACATGAATACAGAAAATTTACCGTCGAAGAGAAAATTATTTATAACGACGATGCTTATTTTTATTAGTTTAATGATTTGTTATTTTTATGAATATCATAGAATTTATAGTAGTATAGATGTTACTGTATCTAAGACTGCTACTGTTGAATATGGTAGTCCTAACTATGATATTCGTAGTGTTGTAGATTCTGTGGATGGAGAGATTGTTTCTATTAAGAAAGATATAGATACTACTAAAGTAGGACCACAAGAGATTGTTGTTGAAGTTGAGAAAAATCAAATTGTGAAAGAAGTACCTATTATTGTAGAAGTAAAAGATACTATTGCTCCAGAAATTCATTTGAGAGAAGAAACTATTTCTTTAACTGAGGGAGATAGTTTTGATGCTTTAAGTAATTTAGAATCTGTTTATGATAAAGTAGATGGAGAAATTTCTTATCAGCAAAAAGAGAATCTTAATTTGGATGATGATACTAATTACTATACGATAGATAGTAATGTGGATAGTAATGTTCCAGGTACGTATGAAGTTAAGATTACAGCTGTTGATAAATATGGTAATGAGTCTTTTGTTACTTATTCTGTAGAAGTTGCGGCTAAACCAGAGGAAGTTGTACCGGCTGTTGAAATACCAGCTTATCAAGATAGTTATCTTCCTACGGGTGATATGGCATCTTTAGTACAACTTGCTTATTCTTTGATTGGTAGTCCTTATGTTGCTGGTGGAAATAGTCCTGCTGGCTTTGACTGTAGTGGTTTTGTTCAATATTTATATAGTCGAGTTGGAATTTCCATTAGTAGAAGTACTTCTACTCAAATTCATGATGGTGTTGCTGTTAGTTATGAAAATGCACAACCTGGTGATATTTTACTTTGGGGATATAGTGCTGGTGTTCCTACACATTCTGCTATTTATGTTGGTAATGGCCAAATGATTCATGCTACGAATCCAAGGCAGGGTGTTATTGCTAGTGATGTTGCAGCATGGACTAGAGGATCTGGTACTTCTGTTATTGCTGTTCGAAGAATCTAGTTTACTAGTTTCTTTTTGTTTTTGGAGGTATGAATATGGAAAGACGTTATAGTGATTTGGTCATTGAAGTTACTAGAAGATGTAATCAAACTTGTAAAGATTTTTGTATGCGAGGGCCACAACAGAATTTAGATATTACCTATGATGACATTGATTTATTTTTAGATTTAGACCGTAATCATTATAAAAAAGTTTCTCTTTTGTTTTTTTCAGGAGGAGAGCCTACTTTAAATCCTGAAGCAATTCATTATTGTATTGATAAAATTATAGGAGAAAAATTACCTATTTATTCTGTAGGTTTATTTACGAATGGTTTAATTTATTCTGATTCTATTGTTGAGGATTTTAATCGTTATAATGAATATTATAAGGAGTATATTTTACCAGAGTTAATGAATATGACAAAATTACCTGTAGAAGTTATGCGTCAGTTAGCTCTTAAGGGAAGTTTTATTACTTTTTCTAATGATAAATATCATTTACCTATTTCTCCAGAGGTAGTACGATTATATCAAGAAAATGGTTATGGTATTGAATTTGATTATACAGGAGATCGCAGTGTTGAAAAAGGTAATTTGTTAAATGCAGGTTTTTCTCAACAAGGACGTGAACTTTTACCGGAAGATAATTGTATTAGGATGTTTGGAGACTCTGTTATAGATACTATATATCTTACTGCTAAAGGTAATTTGAGTTGCTATGGTGA
>CALVVW010000053.1 GCA_944364005.1 uncultured Bacilli bacterium
TTTGATTGTTTTCATTATCTATCCTCCTGATATTATTTTAGTCTTTTTCTTATTTTTTTTCAATATAGTCTAGTTTTTCTGCCATAAATTTTACAATAAATTGATTATTACATTTTCTTTTTTTGATAACTGTGGCTTGATGTTCGATTATAGATACCTTTTTTTCCTTCATATTCCCAGTAATCTAATTGTTTATTTAAAGTATCTTTCTCTATTTTTAAATAATCTTCTAGCTCGTTAGGCCATAAAATATCAAATTTTTCTGTATCTTCATTCTTTCTTTCGATAAACATTGCAGGTAAATTTCCTTCTGTAGAAGATAGTACATCTATTTTTCTACCGGTTATAATTTCGTATGCTGCCTCTGGATGAAGTTCATCATATAAAACAAATAGTGCATCTGGTGGTAATAAATCTCTTCTAATATTTGAACGAGTGCGTTGATGAAAGACAGTTGTTACTCCGAATTCATAAGGTCTTTTTAGTTGTGCTTCATATATACCTATATTGGTATTGTTAGGATCTTTTAAATTAGGAGTATTTATTATTATTCCCACTTCTTCTTCAAAAGTAGGAGGTTCAGGTTGTACTTTTTTTGACCATTTATCCTTTAAAAATAATAATTTATCTCGTAAGGCTCTATAGAAAGTTGTTGTTTTTTCAGATGGTTTTTCTTCTTCTACGGTAGGAAAATTACTGGCATCAATTTTATAGTCTGCTAATCTATCGTCTAATGATACGAAGTTTTTATTATCTTGTGTTACTATTTGTTCTATTACCATGGAGTCTACTGGCTTAGATGCACTTATATTATATTTTTTCAAATCTTCTTTTAAATATCTCTCTACTTCGTTTGTTATTGTTTGATAGCGTTCTGTTTCTGTCATTATACTAAAAATCTTTGTTTTCATTATTGGAAACATACTACTATTTAAGCGGGATAACATTTCTGTAGTAAAGTTTTTGCTGTATTCTACTTTTATTATGCGGTATATTATTTTTGCTAATGATGTAATACTCGAGTTCTTTATTACAGTTCTTAGATATGGAGTTAATTGATCTATATAATCTATTAATAATTTACTATCCATATCATATTGTATCTCTTTATCAGCACGACTTAAAATTTCTTCTAATTTTTTATCTTGTTCTTCTCTTATTATAAGTTCACTTTTATATTTTTCTAATTCTTTTAGATGAGCTAGATAATTATCTTGTAAAACCATAGCTACACCATATTTTAAATCGGGTCCATATGATGTTTTTATAAAGTCATGAGTACTAATATCACTTTCTGTATTTTTTATGACTTCTATACCTGCTTTATAATATTCACAGTTATATCCTTGCTTTTCTAAACTACTTATTACCTCTTCTAATTCTTTTATTAATTCTAAGCACTTTTCTTTTTCTTTGGTTTTTATCGTTTCTGGCATTTTACTTATCTCCTTTAAACTTGCTTTTTTTATATTATAGTTTATAAAGATGAAAAGTAAAGAAAAAAGATATGGCTATTCATATCTTTTTATGTATTATAGATTAGATACATATTTTGCAGTTCTTATCATTTGAGCAGTATAACTCATTTCATTGTCATACCAAGAAACTACTCTTACTAGTTGTTTTCCATCTACTTCTAGAACACTAGTAGATAGTCCGTCTACTAAAGAACCACAATGTCTTCCGATAACATCACTTGATACAATAGGATCATCTGTATATTGTAATGTTTCATTTTGAGATGATTTTAATACTTCATTAATTTCTTCAGCTGTTGTATTCTTTGAGAATTCAAGTACTAAATCAATGACAGAACCAGTTGGTACTGGTACACGCATTGCTGCTCCATCTAGTTTTCCATCTAGATTAGGGCAAACTTTACCAATTGCAGATGCTGCTCCTGTTGATGCTGGAACAATATTTGCAGCACAAGCTCTTCCACGACGAGCTTTAATTCCTTTTTTATGAGGCACATCAAGAGTTGCTTGATCATTTGTATAAGCATGTACTGTTGTCATATAACCTTTTACAATTTCAAAGGCTTTATCTAATACATCTACTACTGGTGCTAAGCAGTTTGTTGTACAGCTAGCTGCAGAAATAATTTTTTCTTCTCCTGTTAAAATCATATGGTTAACGTTATAAACAATTGTTTTAACGTCTCCTTTTGCTGGAGCAGAAATAATTACTTTTTTAGCTCCGGCATTAATATGTGCCATAGCTTTTTCTTCTGATGTAAATTTGCCAGTACATTCTAGTACTACATCGATATCTAAATCTTTCCATGGTAATAGGGATGGATCTGTTTCAGCATATACTTTAATGCTTCTATCTCCTACTACAATTGTATCATTTTCACTATGAATTTCATCAATACGATAATTTCTATGATTTGTATCGTATTTTAATAAGTATGCTAATTGCTCAGCATCTGTTAAGTCGTTAATTGCGACAACTTCAAATTCTGGATCTTCTTCCATTAGTCGAAAAGCTAGTCTTCCAATTCTTCCGAATCCGTTGATTGCTACTCTTACCATTTATTATTCCTCCTTTATTTTCATTATATAGTGTTCTTTTTTTTGTTTCAATATATTCTAAGTTTTTTGACACTTTTTTGTCGCAAGAAAATATCCACAGGTTTTGTGGATATTTATTCATGAAAACAGCTTCCGCCAATAAACTCTCTTAAAATAGAGTCTTGTGGAACAACATCTGCGGGAATTGGTAAAAATAATCTTAAAAAGTTTATTAATCTTTTTGCTTCTTCATAATATGGAGAGTCTTGTGGAACCGAATAAAGTAGTGGTTCTACATAAGTTTTTAAGACACCAATTTCGTAAATTAAGGCAGAATTAAATGTAAAATCTGCATCATCTTGGAATGGGAAGATATATTTTTCTTCTCCACGTCTTACGCTATCCCAGGATTTTAAGGTATGCTCTACATTATTATTTCTTGTTCTATTATCTCTTATTATTCTTCTTAACATTCGGTTGTCGGTTGTTGATACACGATTATGGTCATCTAAGTTTAACTCTGTTAACGCAGAAATATATATTTTGTATTTTTTAGCTCTTGGGATATTAGTTAGTACCTTATTATCTAGTGCATGTATTCCTTCTATTACTAGAATATCTTCTTCTCCTAATGTAATTTCTTTATTAAATTCTTTTTTGCCAACCAAAAAGCTATATGTTGGAATGGTTACTTTTTTTCCTTTTAACAAGTCTTCGATTTGTTTATCAAACAACTTCATATCGATTGCTTCTAAACATTCATAGTCTGGTTTTCCATTTTCATCTAATGGTGTTTCTTCTCGTTCTACAAAGTAGTCATCCATAGATAATACTTTTGGATGAAGTCCAAAACTTTCTAAGTACATACATAATTTCTTAGATGTTGTTGTCTTTCCTGAAGAAGAAGGTCCAGCCATTAAGACAATTTTTATATCTTTTCTTCTCTTGTTTATTTCTCTTGCTAAATTTAATAGGCGATTGCTTTGTAATGTTTCATCAATTCTTATTAAATCATTAATTTTACCTAATGATACTACCTTATTTAAATCAACAGAGTTTTCCACTCCTATTATTTTGGCCCAGTCACGACATTCTTGGAAGACTTCAAACATGTGTGGATGGTGTTTGTATGGTGGAATTTTGTCTGGAATATAGACTGTTGGAAATTGTAGTACAAAACCATTATCCTTAATAAAGGTTATATCAAAATCTTTTACTTTTCCTGTAGAAGTTGGCATTAGATTATAAAAATAATTATAATAATTTCCTAGACGATATAACGTAATATAACTATTCGTATTATAGGTCATTACTCCAGCCTTCGTCTTATCATTTTTACTATTAAAATATTTAATTGCTTCTGATCTATCTACAGTACTTTTAATAATAGGCATATCTGCTTCTATTATTTTTTTCATGCCTTCTTTGATATTTTTCATTCTAGTTTCTGTTAGTTTAAAATTCGTTTCAATATATAGTCCTTTATCTAGAGAATGTTGGACAAAGATATTAGCATCTTCTCCAAATAATTTCTTTATTGTATATAGTAGTACATAGGTAAGTCCACTAATATGTGTTCTATTTGCTTCTCTGGTTGTTAAATCACAAAACTCTATTTTAGAATTTTCATCTACTTCGTTTGTTAACTCTTCTAATTTATTATTTACTTTTGCTAATAAAATTGGATATTTATAATCTTTTTGAAACTCTTTAGCAATTTCTTCTAAAGTCATTCCCTTACTTAATTGATATTTTTTTCCTCTTATTTCTACTTCTAATGTTTCTATCATTTTGCTTCACCCTTTTTTATTTTCTCTTATTATTGTATCATACTTTGTCGTTTTGAAATATACATATTTTATTTTCTTTACATCTATACTAAAGATAGGTGATATAAATATGAGTTTAGTTCCTGTAGTTATTGAAAAAGAATTAGATGGAGAACGTAGCTATGATATTTTTTCTAGATTGTTAAAAGAGAGAATTATTTTTATCAGTGGTGAGATTAACGACTCTTTAGCTAATAGTGTGATTGCTTCTTTGTTATACTTAGATTCTATTAATCATGACGATATTTCTATTTATATTAATTCTCCAGGTGGTAGTGTTTCTTCTGGTCTGGCTATTTATGATACTATGCAATTTATTTCTAGTGATGTATCTACTATTTGTGTTGGTATGGCAGCAAGTATGGGAGCTTTTTTACTTTCTTCTGGTACTATTGGTAAAAGGTTTGCTTTACCTAATTCTGATATTATGATACATCAACCTCTAGGCGGTGCAGAAGGACAAGCTAGTGATATTAAGATTACCTCTGATCATATCGTGTTGCTTCGTAAAAGATTAAATAAAATTCTTGCTAAAAACACGAAGCAGACTCTTCGTAAAATAGAAAAAGATACGGAACGTGATTATTATTTGGATGCCAAAGAAGCCATGGAATATGGCCTTGTTGACAAAATAATTCAAAAATAAAACTATTAGGGTCATCTAATAGTTATTTTTCCTTATTTTCTAATTTTTTAAATCTTGTTGCTAGTTCCTTAATCTTTCTAAATCTATGATTTAGCCCTGATTTCGTTATTGAGGTTCCTGTTTCTAGAGATATAATTTCACTTAATTCTTTTAGCGATGCTTCTGGATATTTCTTTCGATACTCTAGAGCTTGTTGTGTTTTATCATCTAACAGACTAATTCCTAGGTTATCTTCGATAATAGCAATGTCATCTAGTTGGGCGGTGGCAGTAGCTACTACTTTATCCATATTAGCTTGTTCACAATTATTTAGGCGATTCGCCTGATTTTTTTGATTTCTATAAATTCTTTGGTTTTCAAAATATAATACTGCGTTATTTGCCTTTATTATTTTTAAAAAGTCACTTATTTTATCTGCTTCTTTAATATATAGCATATAGCCTTTATCCCTAGTTAGAATTTTTACGTTTAATTCAAATAAGTTTAATAGTTTTTGTACAAATACGGCTTCTCCTGATTCTTCTATTAATAATTCCATATGGTATCTTGAAGTTCTAGGGTCATTAATACTTCCTGATGCTAAGAAAACACCTCTTAAATATGCTCTAATTTCTTCGTTAGCACCAACAATATACTGGGGAGGTTTTTCTAAATATTCTCCTTGCTTATCTTGATAGCCAATATCTTCTAAGATAAAGTCTTTTTTTTCTTCTAGTGTTAGTGCTAGTAAGTCTTTCTTACTAAAGTTTAGATTGTCTTTTATTTCTTTTTTTATTTTCACTTCATAAAGTGTTTCTATTTGTTTTTCAATTCTTTCACAAATAAGAGGATTTTCTGTTGTTAATTGAAAGCCATTTTGTGTTTGATGTCCATTATTTCTAATATATCCAGATAACTCTGCAATCATTTCTGATTTTGAAGCAATATTTTTAGAAATTTCTTCTTTAATATCTGTTGTATATGACATGTTAATCCCTCATTAAATAGTTAAATATTAAAGTACTTAACTTTAAGCTATTATGTCTAATTGTATTATCTTCAATATTAATTAAATCTGCTGCAATTAACTCTACACCCATTTCTTTTAAACGCTTCTCATCTACTTTTACTGGAGTTTTATATTCTTCTGTATAATATTTCTGGGCTATTTTTTTATCTATTTTAGAATTACTTGCAATTACTACATCTATTTTTCTTGTTTCTAGATGTTTATTTAACATATTTATATGATCGCTCACTGTGAAGTTATCTGTTTCTCCTGGTTGCGTTACTGAGTTACATAAGTACATAATTGGAGCCTTTGTTTTTGTTAATTCTTTTTGAACATCTTTACAAATAATATTTGGTAAGATGCTTGTATATAGACTACCCATGCTGAAAATAATTAAGTCTGCTGCGGCTATGGCTGATAATACTTCTGGTAAAACTTTAGGTTCTTCTTTATAATAGATTCTTTCGAACTTGTGATGTGCTTTTGTAATTTGTTCTTCTCCTTCAATTATATTACCATCTTTATCTAATCCCATTAACGTTAGAGAGGAGTCTTCTGATATTGGTAACACGGTATGCTTTACATCGAATAATTTACTTAGTGAGAAAATCGCTTCTTTTAATGAGCCCGTAATATCTAACATAGAAGTTAGAATTAAATTTCCCATGGCATGGCCATCTAAGTCACTGGAAGTGTGGAATCTATATTCCATCATCGCTTTAATAGGTTCATCAATTTCAGATAAAGCCGTAATTACCTTTCTAATATCTCCTACTGCTGGTGTATTAAATTCCTTTCTTAATTTTCCAGTGGAACGTCCGTTATCTGATACTGTGATTACCGCAGTAATATCTACAGGAAAATCTTTTAATCCTCTCAATAAATAGGATATTCCTGTTCCACCACCAAACACTACAACTTTCTTATACATACTCTTTCCTCCTGTTATGCATTATATTGCTTATTATTCTTTCTTAGCATGTTGACAACGATAATAATTAGTCCAGATACGATAAATACTATCGATACAATTTGTGCCATTTTAAATGTGCCAAGCATTAGGGAATCTGTTCTCATTCCTTCTATAAAAAATCTGATGATACCGTACCATAGTAGATAGAAACCTGTTAATTGACCTAATTTTAAGTATTTCAATCTTCGTATTAATAGCATTGCTAAAAAGCCAAAGAAACACCATACTGACTCATAAAAGAAAGTAGGTTGTCTATATTCTCCTAAAATATACATGCCTTGTATTACAAAGTTTGGTATTCCTAATGACTTTAGATGAGCCGCTGTAGTGACTGGACCATATGCTTCACTGTTAAAGAAATTTCCCCAGCGTCCTATGGCTTGAGCAATAATTAGACCAACTACAATGATATCTAGCATTTTCCAGATATTTACCTTATGTTTTTTACAAGAGACAAGTACCACTATTAATCCAGCTATAATACCGCCATGAATTGCGAGACCACTATTCCAAATTTGTAATATTTCTAATGGTCTATCTAAGTAATAAGATAGATTAAATAATACATAATATAATCTTGCACCTATAATTCCTATGATTATGGTGTTAAATGCTAGGTTTACTAAGAAGTTTTCTTCTATTCCTCTTTTTTTTGATTCTCTATATATTAAAATACATGCTACTAACATACCTAGGAATATAAAGATGGAATACCAATATATTTGAATTATACCTAAATCTAATGCTACTTGATTCATAAACATCCTTCTTTGCTTTTATTCTTTTACAAAATCTTCTTTAAAAATTGGCCTGTA
>CALVVW010000054.1 GCA_944364005.1 uncultured Bacilli bacterium
ATCGGTATGACCTTCCAAATTATTTTCCAGGCAATTATGAACTTAATGGTAGTAATAGGAATGATTCCAGTAACAGGAGTAACACTTCCATTTTTATCATATGGAGGATCATCCCTTCTAGTAAGTATGGTAAGTATAGGTATTATTTTAAATGTAAGTAAAAATAACTAGGAAAAAATAGACAAAGACTGAAAAAAGTGACGTAAGCGTCAAAAAAACAAATAACTTAATTAAGATAATTACAGGAATAAAATGAAGCAGTAAATCATATTTTCTGGATTCAATTTATAAAAATTACTTACTGGATAATGGTAATGTAAAAAATGAAAAAAGTCTTACTTTATAGAAAAAATTACAAAATAAAATAGCGATAGATTTTTAATAAAAACAGGAAAGTTTATTATAGTTAAACTTAGTGATACACTAGTATTAAATTGAATTGAAAAAACAAAGTAATATTATGTATATTTGAAACTGCAAAGTAATGAAATTGTATGAATTTATAAAATATGTAATTGTTGTTATATTACCAAGGCACACATATAAAGTTGACAAGAAATAAAAAAAAGTATTTTATTTTACAAGATTTAGTTGTAAACTTAAAAGTATAAGTTGAACAATGTGAACTTGTTAAAAATACTATAAAACATATATGAATAATTTTCTATATGATAATATTTTTACTAACTCTTTGCCAAGGCAGTGTAATTGATATTAGAACTTCATTTGAGATATATATACAATTTGTCAAAAAACTTAATTTTATAAAATAAAAAGGAATTATATAATATGAATTTAGAAAAATACAATATAATTAAAGATAAATTTATATCTTCTTACAGAGATAAAATATTGGGATTAAGAGAATATTATGAATCTAAATCTTATGATATCGCTATAGAAGAATTTAATATGTTAAATAAAAAATATCGAGATTATATAATCGAAATGATTAACGAACTTGGTTGTATATTTAAAAATATTTATAATATTGATTTTTGTATAACATTAAGTGGTAGTTTAGCAAGAAACTCCAATAACTTATTTAGTGATATAGATATTAATTATTTAACTACTTCCTCTAATTATGAAGATATTATAGACGTAGAAGACAAAATAAATTATATATTACAAGAAGTATTAATGTTTAGAGGTAAAGATAAATTACATAGCATGGTAGTATATTTACCTTTAATAGATAAAAAAAAGATAAGTGCTATAGATAATAATGAATATATTCTTAATTTTCCAGATGGAAAAATAAAGGTTAAATGCAGAGAAAATGCAGAACAATTGATGTATGAAACATACAATTCTACAAGAAGTATATATGATGTAATAGATTATTTTAATAAGTATGATAACGAATTTAATATTAATGAATGGACATATTGTTTTAAATTTGTATTCAATGAAAAATATTTAAAAATATATAGAAAAAATAGAAATGAATATAGGAAAAACAATAATATAGATATATTTGTAAAGAATTTGTTAAATGACATAAGAAGAGATGATAATTACTTAGATGAAGACTTGCCCTACATAGAAAATGCTTTGCTGAAAAAAATATATAAGACAACAGTATTGTTTAATTTTTATAAATTATTAGCTATAGTTTATAGAGTAGATAAAAAAATAAGTAAGTTTAATATAGATTGTTTCTTTAACGAATCAAATTTATTAGATAAAAATTTGTTCAATTTATTTAATGAATATTTAAAGTGTATACAAGATTTACAATTAATACTTGACAAAAAAAGTATAGATTTAAGTTCTCATTCTAACGCTGTACTTGATATAAATAATATAAATGCAAATTATAAGAAATTAACTAACAGAGAGAATATATTAAATGATTTAAACTCTAAAAAGAAAAAACTATATCATTTCTGTATTTTAATTTTAAGGAGGTTTTAAAGTTGCAAGGTGAAGATTTTTTAGTATCAACATTACCAATAAAGCCACAAAAGGAAACAAATATTGGAATGCTTTTAGCTCCCGCAATAATGGATTTTATTGGAAGTGTGCTTGGAGCACAAAAGAATATCGGATTTAATATAATTCATAGTTATGAACATAAAGATATGGAATTAGATGGATATTTAAATGCTATACATGAATCTAAAATAGAATATGATTCAATATTTGTAGATAAAGATCACGATTTTGAACTATTGGAAATAGTAGACAAAATGTATCATGATGGATTTTTAAAAATAAAACAAAAAGAAAAAATAAGATGTGATTGTGGAAGAGTAGACATGATTCCATCATCAGTTAATAATGGTAAAATATATAGATTAGAAGATGGCAAGATTATATGTAATTATTGCAACCAAGCATGTTCTACATATACAGAAAAATCATTAGTATTTGAATTAACAGATGAAGTAAATAAACCATCTATATGTCCACCATATTTAAAAAAAGAAATGAATTCATTTTTTCAAACATTTAATAACTCTGATATTTTAGTATCAAAAAATAGAGATACTGGATATGTATTAGACACTTTAGCTGGCCCTTTTAATATAGATGTGGATTTTATTTGGAGCAATTATTTTAAATTATATGATAATCCAAAACAAATTTATATTGCCAGTAATCATCAATTATTTTTGATGCTTTTAATGAGTTATTTAGCTGAAAAAACCTCTAATAAAGAACTGCTATTTATTGCTAATCCATATTTGGATGTAGATTTAAAAGAAGCAAAAAGACAATATGAATTAAGAGCATTAAAAGAATATAAACAACTATTATTACTATATAATTTTAGATGGCAAAACAAGAATTGTAAGTGGTCATCATCAAATACTACATATTTAAATAATATTAGTGAAACTAAATTAAGAAATCTTTATAATACAATGATACTTTCCTCTAAAGAATTATTACAAACTGATTTACCATTAGAAGAATTGATATTTAAAATATTAAATGAAAAAAGTAACATGCAAAATAATATTAAAGAAATGAAAAAACTATATAAGGCAGGTAGATTATGAAAATAATAGATAAAGTTTTTAGTGAAACTAAATTATCAGTGAGAGCTTAATAAATGATGAATGATAATTTGTAATTGAAACAAGCCCTGATGATAGAAATACATGTTAATGATATGTTTCTTATTAAATATATCATAAAGAAATAAATAAAAATTATCATATAATAAGAGCCTTTAGAAGAAGATGAAACCAAAAATAGATAAGGAGATAATATTATGTATAGTATATTGCTTAGTAGAATAGACGGAGGAATGGATATCATTAAAGATAGAATGATAGAGATATTACCTAAAAATCCAAAAGTAGCAATATTACCCTGGGCATTTCCAAATGAACTAGATGCTGATAAATTAGATAACGAATTTTTTAAAAAGGGTGAAAAAAGATATAATAGATATATAAATGAACTAAAAAAAATAGGAATAGAGGAAAGTAACATTACTGTATGTAATTGTTATAGTGATTCCAAGGAAAAACTCAAGAACATTATTAAAGCCTCTAATATATTATTATTACCTGGTGGTAATCCAGAAATGTTCTTTAAAAAGGTACTTCATGATACTGAAATATTTTATGATATAAAGTATTTTGAGGGATTAATAATTGGAGAAAGTGCAGGAACTGAACTTCAACTAAAAAGATATTTTATTACAGCAAAAAACAATTTTTATAAATATTTTGCATTCTATGATGGATTTGGAATATTAGATGATCCTTTTTATATGGATGTACACACAATAAATAATAAAAGATATTTAGATTCGTTACAAAAAATTTCTAATGATACTCAAAAAAAAGTATATGCAATATTTGATGATGGAGCATTAATATATAATAGAATAAATAAAGAATTAGAAATATTTGGCAATGTAAAAGAGTTTCAACCGGATAAATAATAGAGGAAGTAATAACGATTTAATTTGTACTTGTTCCAGGTACGAGAAGTTTATCATGAAGGTCTATAATGATACATAAAATTAGATAATTGAAATATGAAATGTTAGAAAAATGGTTCTCAAACAGAACTAGTTTTATGCTATAATAAATAAAGGTGGTAACATGAATATAGAATTAGAATCCATACTTTTAACAAGATATTCTGAAGATAAACATAAAACATTAAAAGACGAATTAGAAACAGGAACATCCCGTTCTAGTTTTATTCATCAAATAGGAGAAAGACTAGAAGATTCAAAAGATAACACTAAAAGTATTTATCAAAGCGCTTTTGTGGTAGAATCTTTAGGAATGCCAATAGGATATCTATATATATCAAGTAAGGTTCGTGACGAAGTGTTTTTAGAATACGCTGTGTTAAAAGAATATCGAGGTAAGCACTATGGAAGCACTATTATAAGAGAAATCTCAGACTACTTATTTGAAAATCATAATATTAGAGCGATTAGATTAGATATTGATCCAAGTAACAAAAATAGTATTAATGCTGCGGAAGCTTCTGGTTATACCGTAGATGAAGAAGAATTTGCATCACGTAACTATACAGGTAGAATGCAATTTGTAAAAGATAATGAGTATTACATGTCTAAGCATAGAGGTAGAAAGTAGAATAGAATTTCTAAGTAGCAATCAATCTAGAGTGATAATTTTAAGGACTAGTGCATTTAAAAAAATAGTGGTATAATGAATTAGACTAGTAGGTAGGTGAAATATGAAATATATATCTTTTGTTGTACCATGTTACAACTCTGAGGAGTATATGGAAAAATGTATTAAGTCTTTATTAATAGGAAAAGACGATGTAGAAATAATTATTATCGATGACGGGAGTAAGGATAATACAGGAAAAATTGCTGATAAATATCAAAAGAAATATCCAAACATTGTAAAAGCTATTCATCAAGAAAATGGAGGTCACGGAGAAGGAATCAATGTTGGACTAAAACATGCAACAGGGAAATATTTTAAAGTAGTAGATAGTGATGACTGGCTAGATGAAGAGGCCTATAAGAAATTATTAAAAGAAATAAAACATATTGATACAGATTTAGTCGTATGTAATTATGTTTATACTTATACGGATGGCAGAAGTGACCAAGTAATCTCTTTTGCGAACGTCTATGATGAAGGTAGGGTTTTAACCTGGGATGATATTCATAAATTTAATTTAACGCAATATCCATCTCTACATTCGATGATGTATAAAAAGAGTGTATTAGATAAAAGTAATATAGATTTACCAAAACGTGTTTTCTATGAAGATAATTTATTTATCTATTTACCGTTAGTAAATACAAAAACAATCTATTACCTAGATTTAGATCTTTATCGCTACTATATTGGTAGAGCTGACCAGTCAGTACAAGAAAGTCAAATGATTAAGCGTAGCTCCCATCAAGTGCTAGTATCAGAAAGAGTTTGTACAGCCTATGACTTAACAAAAATAGAAAATAAAAAACTACGTAAATTAATGACTAGAGAATGTATTTTCTTAATGACGATTGGTGTAGTCTTTTCAAGACTTGCTTTCAATAAAGAAGGAGAAAAACAATATAAAGAACTTTGGAAAAGTGTTAAGGAAAAAAATCCTAAATTATATAGACGTATCAGATATTTTAGTATGGCAACCTTTGTATCGATTCCAGGAAAACTAGGAAGACAAATTATGAAATTAGGATATCGCTTTGCCCATAGTTTAGTGAATTTTAATTAAAAGAGAATATGCAGTAACGTCTGCATATTTTTTATTTATTAGGAATTTGTTTTACAAAAATACAAATTTGAAAACTTGATAAAAAATAGATATAATGAATGTGAAATACATGTCATTGTATTTCATAAAATAGAATTAAAAAATATAAAGGAATGTATTAGCCTCGTAAGAGATAATA
Organism: uncultured Bacilli bacterium; assembly: GCA_944364005.1. The sequence goes on from CALVVW010000054.1 coordinate 5,861, forward strand.
TATAATTATAAAATTATAAAATAATTCCTAAGTGACGAAGGAAAGAAAGGAGAAATTATGTTAGAACTAAAAGATATATGCTTTGAAAGACAAGGTAAAAAAATATTAGATCATATTAATTTAGTATTAGAAGAATCTAAATTCTATGTAATTACAGGACCTAATGGTTCAGGTAAATCAACACTTGCGAAAATTATCATGGGAATAGAAAAACCAGATACAGGAAAAATTATTTTTAATGGAGAAGATATTACCGAAAAAACAATCGACGAAAGAGCAAAGTTAGGAATTGGCTTTGCCTTCCAACAACCAGTACAATTTAAAGGGATCACGGTCTATGACTTATTAAAACTAGCAACTTCTAAAGAAATATCTAAACACGAGGCTTGTGACATTTTATCCAAAGTGGGTCTTTGTGCTTTAGAATATGTCGATAGAGAAGTAAATAAATCATTATCTGGAGGAGAATTAAAAAGAATAGAGATTGCAAGTGTTATGGCTAGAAAACCATATCTAGCAATATTCGATGAACCAGAAGCAGGAATAGACCTATGGAGTTTTCAAAACCTAACCGAAGTATTTAAAGAAATACAAGCCACTTCTTCCAAAACAACCCTAGTAATATCTCATCAAGAAAGAATACTAAATATCGCAGATGAAATTATTTTAATGAACTCTGGAACGATTCAAAAAATAGGTCAAAAAGAAGAAGTCTTTGACCATATCTTTAAACCTAAAAAATGCTGTAAGGAGGTATCAACACGATGAATAAAGAAGATAAAGAATTATTAAGTGAAATTATAGAAGATGATCCTACCAAAGCAGACAGTTATAACATCAGAAAAAATGGCAAAGGGATAGATAGAAAAGTAAACCCTAATATTGATATTGTACCAAAGGAAGAAAATAGTGGAATAGATGTTTATGTAAAAGAAGATACGTTGTTCGGAACAGTAAATATTCCAGTCATCATCACGGAAAGTGGCCTAAAAGATGTCGTATATAATGATTTTCATATCGGAAAAAATGCTAATATTATTATTGTTGCTGGTTGTGGTATTACCAATAATGGTCATAAAGATGCTAGACACGATGGAATTCATAGATTCTATTTAGAAGAAGGTGCAAGAGTAAAATATATAGAACGTCACTGTGGACTAGGAGTAGGCGATGGAAAAAAAGTCCTAAATCCAGTAACAGAAATCTATATGAAAAAAGGATCATACATGGTAATGGATACTACCCAGATTAAAGGAGTAGATGATACAAATAGAGTAACCAAAGCAGAATTAGATAGTGATGCGACTCTAGTGATTACAGAGAAAATTCTAACAAGCAATGACCAGGTAGCCAAAACAGAATTTGAAGTAGAATTAAATGGAGAAAATGCATCGACTCATGTCACATCTCGCTCTGTCGCAACAGATGACTCTTATCAAGAGTTTGTATCAAATATTACCGGAAACACTAAATGCTATGCTCATGTAGAATGTGATGCCATCATCAAAGGAAATGGAAAAGTAAAAGCTATTCCTGAAATTTATGCCAAAAATATTGATGCTAACTTAATTCATGAAGCAGCAATCGGAAAAATAGCTGGTGAGCAACTAATGAAATTAATGTCTTTAGGTCTATCAGAAAAAGAAGCAGAAGAAGTAATTATTAATGGTTTCTTAAAATAAAAAATACAGAAGAAGTAAAAACTATAAAACATATAAATAGGAAAGTAGAAGTAGCATCAATTTTTCAAGATAAACTAATGCTTAACAAAATCAGGTAAATGACTTAGAAAAACTCACAATAAAGAAAAGAAGGAAAAACTCCTTCTTTTAATTTGAAAAACTTGTCATAAATTGACTTTTTATTTATGAATTTAGAAAAAAATGATATACTAATATTAGGAGGATG
>CALVVW010000055.1 GCA_944364005.1 uncultured Bacilli bacterium
TTTGGGCTGAAGGATATTATGTAAGTACAGTAGGTCTCAATAAAAATACAATAAAAAGATATATACAAAATCAAGATTTAGAGGATAAAATAAAAGACCAGAGAAGTTTGAAGGAATATAAGGACCCGTTTACGGGTAAGTAAGAGTGACAAAGGCAATTGGCAGACTAAAAGAGCTACCAAATGGTAGCTGCCAGTGTCAAGCCTTATAGGCTTCAGAGAAAAACCACCCTTTTTAAGGGTGGATTTTTACTTGGAAGTTTTATGTTTTTTTTGGATAAGAAAATAATTGATTTTGTTAGATTAAAAAATTAAGCTAGTTTTAAAAATTCATTACAATAGTTTGTATAATTAAATTCCATTTTAGGGTGGAGCTTATTTTTTTATTTGAGAAATTAAATTTTGAAAAGAGAAATTCTTGTTTTTTTTCTTATCTTGGTTTAAAATAAATTGACTTAGATTTTTAAGTGTTTAGTGAAGGAGAGGATATCGTGAATCATATTGTTTTATTTGAACCTGAAATACCACAGAATACAGGTAATATTATGAGAACTTGTGTTGCGACGGGTTCTAAGTTGCATTTAATTAAACCCTTGGGCTTTTCTTTAGATAATGCTCATTTAAAAAGGGCTGGTGTTAATTATATTGATAAATTAGAATATCAAGTATATGAAAATTTTGCTGATTTTTCGTCTAAGAACCCTGGTAAATATTATTATTTTACTAGATACGGCAAAAAACCACATTCTAGTTTTGATTATAGCAATTCATCTGGGGATAATTTGTATTTTATTTTTGGAAAAGAGTCTACTGGTATCCCTAAAGAAATTTTAAAGCAAGATTTGGAGCATTGTATGCGAATTCCTATGACTGATGGTGTTCGAGCTTTAAATGTTTCTAATAGTGTTGCGATTGTTATTTATGAGGCATTACGTCAGCAAAATTACGCAGGTTTATTACTTAATGAACCCTCTGATATTGGACATAAAGGTGCTGATTATTTAGAAAGATAGTAAGGAGTTATTTTTTATTATTAAATATAAATTTATTTACGGTTAAGTTGTATTATATGCTATTTTGTAATCTGATCTTATATTTTTTTGTAATGAGGAGTGATTAATATGGAGAAGAGTGAGGTAGAACGTAGTATTATTACTAAATTTCGTAAAGAAATTTGGCGTCCCTTTACTAAGGCAGTGCGTGAGTATCAGCTTATTCAAGAAGGGGATCGTATTGCTGTATGTATTTCAGGGGGAAAGGATTCTATGCTTTTAGCGAAATGTATTGAAGAGTTACAAAAGCACGGGAGAGTCAATTTTGAAGTTCGTTATATTGTAATGAATCCAGGGTATCGTCCGGAAATTTATAAACAGATTTTAGAAAATGCTAAGAATTTAGGTGTTGATATTCAGGTTTTTTCTTCTAATATTTTTGATGTTGTTGATCAACAAGTTTCTTCTCCTTGTTATTTGTGTGCTAGAATGCGAAGAGGTTTTTTATATGCCCGAGCACAAAAATTAGGATGTAATAAGATAGCATTAGGACATCATTTTGACGATGTTATTGAGACAATTTTATTATCTGTTTTTTATGGTGGAGAATATAAAAGTATGCCTCCTAAGTTAAAAAGTACTAATTTTGAAGGTATGGAGCTTATTAGACCTCTATATTTAGTTAGAGAGGATGCCATTATTCGCTGGGCTAAATATAATCATTTAGATTTTATTAATTGTGCTTGTAAGTTTACTGATTCTTCGAATATGGATTCTAAGAGATTAGAAATGAAGTTGTTAGTGCGTGAGTTTGAAAAGAAAAATCCTCATGTGGCTGCTAATATTTTTAAGTCTTCTGAAAATGTTAATATTGAAACCGTCTTAGGGATAAAAAAGAATGGAGAAAAAATCTCTTTTTTAGATACATATGATAAGTAGGGTATTTTATTGTTAGATTTTGTTAGTGTGGTTATTGGTTATTGTTTTGTTAATATGAAAAAATTGTTAGTATTGAATAAAAAGTTCCAAATTCTCTCATAAGAAAGATGAAAGGAGCTTTTTGTTTATGTCTAGATACAAAGTAGAAATTAGTGGTATAGATACTAGTTATATTGAAGTTCTTAGTAATGAAGAGATGAATCAGTTGTTTCAGGAGTTTCATCATGGTAATTTGGAAGCTCGTACAAAATTAGTAGAGGGTAATTTAAAATTAGTGCTATCTATTTTGCAAAGATTTCATCATCGTGTTGAAAATATGGATGATTTATTTCAAATTGGTTGTGTAGGGTTACTTAAAGCCATTGATAATTTTGATTTGTCCCATGAGGTAAAATTTTCGACTTATGCGGTTCCAATGATATTAGGAGAGGTACGTAGATATTTACGAGATAATAATAGTGTTCGTGTTAGTAGGTCTTTGCGAGATATTGCTTATAAGTCTTTAAAAATTAAGGAGCAAAATTATAATCAGACTGGTAGGGAGCCTTCTATCGAAGAGATTGCTACAGAATTGAATGTTAAACCATTTGAGGTGGTACAGGCTTTGGATTCGTTACGTGAACCAGTTAGTATGTTTGAACCTATTTACTCTGATGGAGGAGATACCATCTATTTGTTTGATCAATTAGAAGATAAAACTAATAATAGTGATGACGTTTCACTTAAGATGGCATTAAATGATGCAATAGGACAATTGGAAGATAGGGAGCAATATATTTTAGATGAAAGATTTATTATTGGAAAAACACAGATGGAGATTGCAGAAGAGTTAAATATTAGTCAGGCACAAGTGTCACGAATAGAAAAAGGGGCTATTAAACAATTAAAGAAAGTTTTAAAGTAAGATGCATATATTTTATTAGGTGGTAGGATGCGTTTGTCAGAACTTCAAGGTAAAAATATTGTCAGTGTAGTTGATGGGAGAAATATTGGTAATATTATTGATGTTAATATTATGATGGATGGGCGTATTGAGTCTTTGATTATAGAGCGTGGAAAATCTATTTTTAATTTTAATCGTGATGGTGATACAAAAATTTTATGGAAGGATATTACTAAAATAGGAGAAGATGTTATTTTAGTAAACGTTACTTTGAAATGAATTTAGGTAAGAAGATAGGTTTCACTTTTATCTTTTGTCTTGTCATTTCTTTTTTTTGTGTATCTTTATTGGGAAAGAAAGTTAATCCAATTTTGTTGAATTATTTAAATTTAGAAGTGGAAAGAGTGACTTCCAATGTTATTGATTCGACGGTAAATGATGTTTTGTCGCAAGGACTTACGCAAGAGTTGTTTATCGTTTCTAAGAATGCTTCTGATGAGATTGAAATGATTGATTATAATTCTCAGGAAGTAAATTCGTTATTATCTGATATTAATCAACAAATTTATTTGAGATTAAAAAAGCTTGAGGAAGGTGATGTTAGAGAGTTTGATTTATCATCATCCTTGTTAGGAAATGGTTTTCAAAGTGTAGAGAATGGTGTTGTTTGTGAAATACCATTGGGCTCTTTAACAGGTAATGGCTTTTTTAATAATCTGGGTCCGATTATTCCTATTAAGATGTCATTTTTAGGACAAGTTAGTAGTAGCTTGAGGACAAAAGTCACAAGTTATGGGATTAATAATTTATATTTAGAAGTGTTTGTTGATGTTGAAGTGAAAGAACGTATATCTTTACCTAGATCTTCAAAAGATGTCACTATTCAAATAGAAGCACCATTAAGTATAAAAATTATTTCTGGAAGTGTTCCTGATTATTATGGAGGAATTGTTGGAAAAAACTCAGAGACAGTTTTTTTTGAACAAAAGAGTTAATCTTCGTTTTATATGATATAATTACAATAGTAAAGTTAAAAAATGAAAAGGTGATGAAATGAAAAAATTTGAATTTAATGGGCAAGTTTACGAGTTATTATCAGATGATAATTGTTTTGATTTTGATTATGTAAAAGATTATGTAACGGATTATTTTAAAGATTTTGACTATATTTTTGGCGATTTTTCTGGTGATAAGGTGCGATTAAAAGGTTTTTTTCAAAGTGAACATAAAAATGTAAAAAAATATAATGATATTAAATATTTAGAATATTATCGCAAAGAGTATTGTAATTACGGTGCAAAAACCTTTTTATTAAAAAAAGTTAATAAAAAATAGTTGTATTTTCTTTAAAATACGATATAATTGTATTATATGGATAATAAAGGGAGGACAATTTATGGAAGAAAAGAAAATGATGAAAATCGTAGCTGAAGATGGTTCTACTGAGGAAGTAGAAGTTGTATTTGCTTTCGAATTTAAAGATAATCAAAAAGAATATGTAATTTATACTAAGAACGAAAGAGATGATGATAATAATATTACTATTTATGTCTCACATGTAGATCGTTCTAGTGGTAATCCTAAACTTTTAGGAGTCGATAGTGAAGAAGAGTGGAATAGAATTAAAGATGTATTGCGTGAACTTGCTAAAGGAGAATAATGTTTGAGGAGGGATTATTATGAATGAAAATGTAGTTTTCAAGGAGATTGCTTTAGATGAGATACAGACAGGCATAGGTAGTAGACGTATTAAGATGAAGCCTGTATCTATGGATCAGCTTTTGCTTAAAGTAGCTAAGTATAGTCCTTTGCCTATTGCTAATACTGATGTAGATGTTTCTGAAGCAACGCAAACTTCTTCTGTTTCTGTAGCATCTCCTACTTCTAATGTACAACCTACGAATATTATTAAACCTTTAAGTTTAGATAATTTTCAAATAAAGGATATTAATAATTTTTTCTCGGTTCCTTTTTCTTCTATTGAATACCATCCTATTCGTTTGACTGATTCTATGTATGCTGGAGTACATGCTTCGCTTGCTAAACGGAATTCTGCAGTTGCAAATCTTTCTTTTACTGCTCCTGTTAGTGATTCTGTGGTATCATCAGTTGATAACGATAATAGTTATGTTGTGCCAATTACGATTGACACTAGTGCAGTTGATACTCAAAAGGTACAAGATAGTGTGAGTGCTGCTTTTAATCCTGTAGAAGAAAATGTTAAAAAGGTTGGATATTCTAATTCTAAGGCTAAAGTTGAAAAGTATACTGATAACGTTGTGACTACGAAAGAGATTCCTAAGTTTGGCCATATTAATGATAGTATTTTTGCTAGTGGTAGTAGCGCTCCTGTAAATGTTGTTATTAATGATGAGGTGGATAATTCTCAGAAAGAAGAAAGAGTAGTTCCTGTTATTGCTCCTGAGAGAAAAGAAATAGAAGTAGAATTAGGAAAGAATAGTGAACATGATGCTCAACAATTTGTTTTTGAGCCATTGTCAAAAAATGCAGTTCCTATTTCTATCAAAGATTCGGAGAGTGATTTATCTAATTCCAGTGAGGATGTAGATTCTGATATTATTGATTTTGCTCGAGCTAAAGCTATTATTGAAGAAGAAAAGAAGAAAGCAGCTAGTTTAAATGAACAGAAACAAAAAGAAGAGAAAAAGCTACAAGCTGCTGTAAAGAATTGTGAAGAACAGCGTGCAGATTATAAAAAAGTATGTCAGCAAGTAAAAGAAGAAATTGCTTTTTGGCAAAAAACTAATGAAGATAGACAACAAGAAGTTCAACAGCTTGAAGAAAAACGCCTTCAACAAGAAAAAATTGCAGCGGATTATGCTCAACAAAAGGCAGAGATTACTAGTTTAATTTCAGGCACGATGTCTTATGATAATTCTACGCAATATGTAAAACAACGAGTTGCTTAATTTTTGAATTAGATGGGGATACCATCTTTTTTTTGTATAATCTAAACGAAAAGTTTTATACAAAGATAATGTCCTGGTAATATTTTTCACTTTTTTTCATATTATTAATTATGAAAAATAAAATTCGATATTATTATAATTTAAGCGATTTTAGTCTCAGTATGATCAATAAGAATATTTATTATTTTAAGTATCATAATATATTTTATTCTTTTGAGATAGTTGAAAATATTGATTATTTTCAAAATATACTTTCTATTCTTCAATCTCTTCCTAATTCACGTTATTTTCGTGTTGTTCCTAATATCTATAATAATGAGTTTTGTTTTATTGACAATCAATTTTACGCGTTGTTTATGCATAATACGACTTCTTTTTCTCTTTTAAATGAAATTATTAATTTGCCGCGTTTGCCTTACAATATATCTAATGATAAAGTTTTCTCTTGGGATTATTTATGGATAAAAAAAATTAATTATTATGAGTATCAATTAAAACATATTTTTAATGCTGATACTTCATTAATAATTAATGATTGTGTTTATTATTATATTGGAATGGCTGAAAATGCTATTTCTTATTTAAAGTATAATTCGTTATATTTTTCTTCTACATTATATTTATGTCATAAACGGATTTCTGTAAAAGATTTTTTTCACCCGCAAAATATTATTATTGATTGTTATCCAAGAGATATATCGGAATATATAAAGTATTTATTTTTTTCAAATACATATCAACAGTTTAACTTTTATTCTTTTTTTGAAAAAATTCATTTTTCTTTTAATGATTATATATTGTTATATTCCAGATTGTTGTTTCCATCATATTTTTTTGATATATATGATGATATTGTTAATAATCACTTAGATGAAGCAAAACTTAAATCTGTTTTATTTCGAGTAAATGAATATAATGACTATTTAGTTTATGTTCGCAGTATTATTTGTCGATTTTTTGAAATTCCTGAGGTTATATGGTTGAAGAAAAAATCCTTATAATAAATTCTTTACTTCTTTTATTTCAGGTATTTCGTTTTTTAAAATTTCTTCGATACCATCTTTTAGGGTAATATCCATCATAGGACAACCTTCACATGCACCAGTTAATTGCACATATACAATATTATTTTCATATTTGATGAATTTTAAATCTCCTCCATCATTAATAAGATATGGCCTAATTCTTTCTATTAATAATTTTATTTTATCTTCTGTTTTATTTTCCATATTCATCACCAATAATATTATATCCTTTTTTTATTTAATGGTAAAGTATTATCTTTTGCTTGTGATTATATAATTTTGATGATATACTGGTTTTGTTGGGAAGTGTGATAATGAGTCAATATAAAAAAAATCAAATAGTTACTGGTTGTGTTACTGGTATAGAAAACTATGGAATATTTGTTAGTTTAGATGATTATTATAGCGGATTAATTCATATTTCTGAAATTTCTGATTTTTTTGTAAAGAATCCTGGTGATTTTGTTCATGTAGGTGAAACAATTAGAGCTAGGGTTGTTGATGATTGTGTATCTGACTCGTTTCATGTTAAGTTAAGTATAAAAAATATGGATTATCGATTTAATAAACGATATAGAAGGAGAAAAATTCTTGAAACAAGTAAAGGCTTTACTACATTAGAAGAGCAATTGCCTATATGGATATCAGTTAAAAAACTTCAAATAAGAGAAAATATGCAAAAAAATTAAAAAAAGTTAGTTGATAGTATTGACAAACCCTATTTTTATTGGTATATTTAGTACTGTCAACTGACATTTACGGGCGATTAGCTCAGTTGGTTAGAGCACCTGCCTTACAAGCAGGGGGTCACAGGTTCGAGTCCTATATCGCCCAC
>CALVVW010000056.1 GCA_944364005.1 uncultured Bacilli bacterium
ACGGGCGATTAGCTCAGTTGGTTAGAGCACCTGCCTTACAAGCAGGGGGTCACAGGTTCGAGTCCTATATCGCCCACCATGCCGAAATAGCTCAATTGGTAGAGCAACTGACTTGTAATCAGTAGGTTCCGGGTTCAAGTCCTGGTTTCGGCACCATTTTTTTTGGAGAGGTAGCGAAGAGGCTAAACGCGACAGACTGTAAATCTGTTCCTTCGGGTTCAATGGTTCGAATCCATTCCTCTCCACCATCGTATTGCCTCGTAGCCAAGTGGTAAGGCATCAGACTTTGACTCTGACATGCGTTAGTTCGAATCTAACCGAGGCAGCCATTATTATATGATCTGTTAGCTCAGTAGGTAGAGCATTTGACTTTTAATCAAAGGGTCATGAGTTCGAATCTCATACAGATCACCATGTGCCTGAGTGGCGGAATTGGTAGACGCACAGGACTTAAAATCCTGCGAGATTCAACCCTCGTGCCGGTTCAAGTCCGGCCTTAGGCACCATTTTAATATTTACTCATTAGTTTCTGATGAGTTTTTTTATAAACTGTGTTATAGATTTTTAAAAAGTGTTGACATAGTTTAAATGATTTGTTATAATCAATTTGTCGTCTGAAAAGACGTTATGGAGGAATACCCAAGTCTGGTTGAAGGGACCGGTCTTGAAAACCGGGAGGTCGTGCGAGCGGCGCAGGGGTTCGAATCCCTTTTCCTCCGCCATTATATCGCGGGATGGAGCAGTTCGGTAGCTCGTCGGGCTCATAACCCGAAGGTCGTAGGTTCAAATCCTTCTCCCGCAACCAATTTGGTCTCATGGTGCAGCTGGTTAACACGTCTGCCTGTCACGCAGAAGATCGCGGGTTCGAGTCCCGTTGAGACCGCCATATGGCTTCATAGCTCAGTCGGTAGAGCAAGGGACTGAAAATCCCTGTGTCGCTGGTTCGATTCCCGCTGGAGCCACCATTTTGTTTATAACTTAGTTTTATATAAATTGGTTACGTACTGCGCTCGTAGCTCAGTTGGATAGAGTGTTTGGCTACGAACCAAAAGGTCAGGGGTTCGAATCCCTTCGAGCGCACCATATTTCGGGAAGTGGCTCAACTTGGTAGAGCACTTGGTTTGGGACCAAGGGGTTGCAGGTTCAAATCCTGTCTTCCCGACCATTTGAAATTAAACGTTGATTTGTCAACGTTTTTTTTGCTTATATATGATTATAAAGTTTAGATATTTTATCTTTTCTTATTTCAAAATTAGTTCCGTGATCATAGGTTTGGCCATATTTGTTTCCTTTTTTATAGATTCCAATGTTGAATGATATTTTTATATCTCCTGTTTCAATTAATGATAAAAATGTACTGAAGTCTTTAAGCTTGTAAAAATCAATTTTTGTATATCTAAAGTATGTTTTATTATATACATACTTTTTTTCTGCTTCAATAAAAGCTAAATATTTTATTTTGTTGTCTAATTTTTCTTTTAATGTTGTGAAATTCCAAAAGCAACTTTTTTCAAGTGTTTTTTTCTTTTTGTCGAATATTACTAAATATATTTTTTTTGAAAAATAATCAATTTCTAATTTCATAAAATAATGAGTATTTACTTGTGTTAATTTTGTTGCTGAAACAGTTGCATAAAAAATTTTATAATTTGGTAATTTTTTATCATTCCATCCGTATTGATTTTTTAAATATTGAATCCCATATATGTATGGCCCATCAAATGTTGCACTGAATAAATTTAAGTTTAATCTACTATTATATTTTAGGCTTGTTTTTATTTCTATACCATTATAGTCTGCTATTGGAAAATTTTCCCTTTCTTTTCCTATTAGATTTTCAAATGTAATTCCTACATTACCTTTACCGTGAGATGTTCCTTCTATCCAGTTTAAGTTTTTAATTTTCATAAATTTTAGCATTAATTCTTCAATATTTTCCTGCATATATATCCTCCTCATATATATTATTATAAAAAAGAATGTATGTTGGTATAAAAAATGTAAATTTATTAATTTTATCTTTTGTTAAAAATTCGATTTTAAATAGAATATAATTTTGTTTTATATAATTAAAAGTGTCATATACTTTAATAGGTGATTTCTTGTGAAAAAAATCTTTCTTTTTTTAATTTTCATTCTTTTTTCTTTACCTTTTACTGTATCAGCCGATACAGCTAAGTCTTCTATTATAATGGATTTAGATAGTGGAAGAGTATTGTATGAAAAAAACGCGAATCAAAAGCGTTTGATAGCATCTATTACAAAAATTATGACGGCAATTGTAGCAATCGAAGAAGGAAATTTAACAGAAAAAATTACTGTAGGTGAAGAAGTTCTTTCCATGTATGGAACGAATATTTATGTAGAAGTTGGAGAAACGATGAAATTACGTGACTTGTTATATGGATTGCTTCTTCGTAGTGGAAACGATGCTTCTGTTGTAATTGCTAAAGCAATTGCTGGTAGTGAAGAAAAATTTGTTGAATTAATGAATCATAAAGCTCAAGAAATTGGAATGAAAGATACAATATTTAGAAATCCGCACGGGTTAGATGAAGAGACTGAAAATTATTCTACTGCGTATGATATGGCCTTATTATCCAGATATGCTTATCAAAATAAAACTTATCGTAATATTGTTTCTACAGATAAATATGAAGTTTCAACTGGAAAAAAAGCATATCTTTGGTATAATCGGAATAAGTTGTTGAAGGCGTATGAATATTGTACTGGTGGAAAAAATGGTTATACGCCAAGAGCTGGGAAAACACTCGTAACTACTTCTTCAAAAAATGGCCTTAATTTGACGATTGTTACTTTATCTGATGGTGATATATATAATAATCATATTGATTTATATGAAAATACTTTTTCAAAGTATAAGCGATATAAAATCATTGATAAGAATAATTTTAAGATTGATAAGGAATTTGTAGATGAAGATATTTATCTTCAAGATTCATTTTATTATCCACTTACGTCAAATGAAGTAGATGATATTAAAACTGTTGTTCATTTTCTTGATGATTCTGCAACAGATGAAATTGGTACTATAGAAATTTTTTTATCGAATGAAAAAATTGGCGAATTACCAATTTACCATAAAATAAAAAAGAAAGATTCATTTTCTTTCTTTCACTGGTTAAAAAAATTATTTTTGTGATAATCTGAAAAAGTTAATGCTTGGTCTGCAGAAAAGGCGAAAACCGTTATCGGTAGTTCCTATTCCACTAGATATATATAATTTTGATTGTCCTAATTGATAAAATGCATTTATATATTTGTTTGCTCCTTCTTTTTTTAAAATACCTCCTAGGTATGGTATAGCTACTTGACCATTATGAGAATGCCCTGCTAGGAAGAGATTTGTTTGATAACTTGCCAAGATATCATCTACAGAATCTGGTTCATGTAATAAAGTAATTGTATAAATATTAGAATTATGTGTTGGTTCTTGAAAATATTGATAAGCTTGATTGATATTTATATTTCCTGATAGACTACTATTTAATCCAATTAAAAGAATAGGTGTATTGCTATTGTTATAAATTAATTCATAATCATTATTTAGAATAGTAAAATTACTTTGATTCATAATTGTAGTAAATTGTTCTTGATCTTCTTCACCAAAGATTGCGTATTTTCCGATTGTTGATTTTATTTTTTTTAATTCACTAATTAATTTTTCTTGTTCTTTAGATTTTAATTTATAATCTTTGTTAATTAGGTCTCCAGTAAATACTACTAAGTCTGGATTTCTACGATTAATTAATTTTACTATTTTTTTTATGTCTTTTATAAAAATTGTTGAACCATAATGAATATCTGATAATTGAATTATTTTTACTCCGTCAAAACTAGATGGTATCTTTTCGTCAAGGATTCGTTCTTCTTTCACAGTAATTAATTTAGAAGATATATATGTAGTATATAGGAAAAAAGAGATGCTTATTATCATTACTATGAAGATGACTTTTAGACTGGTTAAAACAATTTTTTTTCTTAATTCTCGATTTTCTTCTTTTATAATTTCTTTCTGTTTTTCTTCATTTCTTTCTGTTCTTGTTGTCATCTTATCACCAATATTATTGTATCATAATTTTGTTTAAGTAAAAATAATTCCTAGTTTTTTGTTTTTTAGTTGACATTAGAAAAGTAGGATGTTTTTAATTTTTATGGTACAATAATTATGGTGATGAATATGGAATATGATGTTGTAATAATAGGGGCAGGTCCTGCTGGATTATTTACTTCTTATGAACTTATAACAAAAAATAAAGATTTAAAAGTAGCTTTGATGGATAAAGGTCAAAAAGTAAAAACTAGGTTTTGTCCTATGAATAAATATAAAACGAAATGTGTAAATTGTAATCCTTGTCGTATTTTATCTGGATATGGTGGCGCGGGTACTTTTTCTGATGGAAAATTGAATTTCATTCCTAAACTTGGGAAAAGTGATTTGTTTAAGTATATGAGTGAGTCTGAAGCAAATCAATTGATTGATGATACTGAAAAGATATTTACTCAGTTTGGTATGGATAGTGAAGTTTTTCCTAGTAATATGGAAGAGGCTTTGAAGATTAAGCGAAAAGTTGCAATTCAAGGTGCCAGATTATTATTAATTCGTCAAAAACATTTAGGAAGTGATCACTTGCCTGAATATATTGATGAATTTAGTAATTATTTAGAAGAGCATGGTGTTGTTTTGTATGAGAATACTGATGTTTCTGATATTATTTCTGTTGATAGTGGATATGAAGTTATATATGGTAAGAAAAAGCTTACTGCTCGTAAGGTGGTTGTTGCTCCTGGAAGAACGGGAGCAAAATGGATTCAAGAATTAGCCGATAAGTATCATATTCCGTATTTGTCTCAAAGTATAGAGATTGGTGTTAGGGTTGAAGTTAGAAAAGAAATTTTAGAGGATATTACTAATGTAATATATGATCCTACTATTTTTATTCGTACGGATACTTATGGTGATGAGATTAGGACATTTTGTACAAACCCTGGTGGATTTGTTGCAAAAGAGAATTATTATGGTTATATTTGTGTTAATGGTCATGCATTAAAGGATGTGAAGTCTAATAATAGTAATTTTGCATTTATCAGTCGTGTTCATTTGACAGAGCCAGTTACTAATACTAGGCTTTATGGTGAGTCTATTGCTAGAATTGCGAATGTGTTAGGAGATTCTAAGCCGATAATTCAATCTCTTAAGGATCTTAGAAGTGGAAGAAGATCTACTTGGCATCGAATTAATCAGGGGTTTGTAGAACCAACGTTAAAGGATTGTGTTCCTGGAGATCTTGCTTTAGTTTTACCTCATCGTATTATTACTAATATTTTAGAGGGATTACAGAAGCTAGATAAGATTATTCCTGGTGTTAATAATGATGAGACACTTCTTTATGGACCAGAAATTAAGTTTTTTAGTAATGAAATTGAGACGGATAATCATTTTAAGCTAAAATCAGAAGATATATATTTTATTGGTGACGGTGCTGGAAAAGCAGGGAATATAGTAGTTGCTGCTGCAACGGGATTGGTTGCGGCACGTGATATTTTAAAGAAGGAGAAATGATATGAAAAAAATATTATTGGTGTTTGTTACTATTGCTACATTTTTTACTTTAACAGGGTGTGGAGTGAAAGAGGATTTGCTTGGCATTTCTTATGATATGGATGGTAATGAAGCAACTCTTGATCAGTATGATACTAAAAATCCAGTAGTTGCTATGTACGTTGAGGATTACGGGTCTATTGTTATGGAACTTTATCCTGATGTTGCTCCTAATACTGTTAATAATTTTATTTCTTTAGTAAAATCTGGATTTTATGATAATAATACATTTCATCGCTTGGTAAAAGATTTTGTATTACAAGGTGGAGACCCTAATGGGAATGGTACAGGCGGTCCTGGATATACGATTAAAGGTGAGTTTAGTGAAAATGGCTTTGATAACGATTTAAAACATGATAAATGGATTGTTTCCATGGCTCGTAGTGAGGATTATGATTCTGCTGGTAGTCAGTTCTTTATTATGTTGGGTAAAGCAGAAAGCTTGAATGGAGAGTATGCGGCATTTGGTAAAGTTATTGATGGCAAGAAAAATATTAATCGAATTGTTAAAAATGAGGGAATATCTGATCCTAATTCTGGAAAGCTTACTCATAATTTGACGATTAAGAAAGCAATTATTGATTTAAAAGGGAAAGAGTATTCTGAAGTTAAAAAGATTGATGAGAAATAGTTTAAATAGAAATTACTCTTGAAAAAGATGGTAATATACGTTATAATCATTCGTAGATGCGATGATGCTGAGGAGTAAAAATAGCGAGTCTTTAGAGAGGCTATGGATGGTGGAAATAGCTGATAAACTATTTTGAAGGTAGCAGTGGAGCAGAGTTTCTGAACTAGTAGTAAGAAATATCCGTTCATCACGTTACGATGTTGAGATAGAATTTTAATTCTATAAAATAAGGTGGTACCACGAGTTTTCGTCCTTTGGATGAAGCTCGTTTTTTTGTTAAGAGGTGATACTATGAAATATGTATTTAAAGGTGATTATGTACGAGTCTGTTTAAAATTTGTATAAAGTAATTTGTAGATAGAGAGGAAGGATATATATTATGTTAGATAAAAAATATAACCATGTAGAGGTTGAAAAAAACAAATATGAAGAATGGAAGAGTAAGGGATATTTTAAGTCTGATAGTAAGAGTGACAAGACTCCTTATTGTATTGTAATACCTCCTCCAAATGTAACAGGTAAGCTTCATCTAGGTCATGCCTGGGATACAACGCTTCAAGATATTTTGATTCGTTATAAGAGAATGCAGGGATATGATACATTATGGCTTCCTGGAATGGATCATGCTGGTATTGCGACTCAAGCTAAAGTTGATAAACGTCTTCGGGATATAGGAATAAATCCTCGTGGAATTTCTCGTGATGAATGGCTTAACCATGCTTGGAATTGGAAAGATGAGTATGCAAATACTATTCACGAGCAATGGGCAAAGTTGGGACTAAGTCTTGATTATACGAAAGAAAGATTTACCTTAGATAAAGGCCTTAACGATGCAGTTAATTATGTATTTGTTAAACTTTATGAAAAAGGTTTAATTTATCGAGGAGAGCGAATTATTAACTGGGATCCAGTTCAGATGACAGCACTTTCTAATGAAGAAGTTATTTATAAAGAAGATAAAGGTGCATTTTACCATATTAAGTATTTTATTACTGGAACAGATGATTATTTGGATGTAGCAACGACTCGTCCTGAAACTTTATTTGGTGATACGGCGGTTGCAGTTAATCCTAAGGATGATCGCTATAATCATTTAATTGGAAAAACGGTTATTTTACCAATTGTTAATAAAGAAATTCCAATCGTTGGTGATATGCATGCAGATCCTGAGTTTGGTACTGGTGTAGTTAAAATTACGCCTGCTCATGATCCTAATGATTATGAAGTAGGTATGCGTCATAATCTACCAAGAGT
>CALVVW010000057.1 GCA_944364005.1 uncultured Bacilli bacterium
AACTTCGACCAAAACAAGATATTGATTTAGATGAAGATGAAATAGATGAGGAAGAGATATATGAAGAGAATAAGTAAAAGTATAAAATCAGTCTTTCGTCATATTGGATCATTCTTTGATAAATGGTTAATTACTCCCATAACAAAAGTTTTTTTGAAGATAGCGGATGTCTTTAAAGATAATGCTAAAAGTGTTGATCGTATTGCTGGTAAGAAATCCACGTTGATTATTGTTAGTTTAGTACTTGCTTTTGGTGTCTTTGTAATTATAGATCAAGAATCTAGTGTTATGATTGATCAGTATGCGGAAGTGTTATATGACGAACCAGTAACTGCTGTTTATAATGAAGAGTTATATGTTGTTGAAGGATTACCTAAAACAGTTGATATTACTTTGATAGGTCAAAGAAGGCATATTTTCTTGGCTAAACAATCACCTTCTAAAGGTGTTACAGTTGATTTAACTGGATTAAAGCCGGGAAATCATAAAGTAACGTTAGAATACTCACAACGTTTAAAATCTTTAGATTATCGTTTGGATCCTTCTGAAGTGACAGTTACTATTTATGAAAAAGTTAGTGAGACTCGTACATTAACGGTTGATATTCTACATCAAGATAATTTGGATAGTAAACTATATATTAATGATGTTGAGCTTGATAGAACTAATGTTATTATTAAGGGTGCTAAATATAAACTTGAACAAGTTGCTACTGTACGTGCATTAGTAGATGTTGATGAAATTAGTAATCCACAAGCTGGTGAGTTAACGTTAAAAGATGTTCCTTTGGTTGCTTATGATGCTGAAGGTAAAACAGTTGATGTTGAAATTGTACCTAAGACAGTTGATGCTAAACTTACGATTACATCTCCAAGTAAAGAAATACCGGTTACTATTGTTCCAACAGGTGATTTAGCATTTGGTAAAGCAATTACTTCTATTGAAACGAATGTTTCTAATGTTACAGTTTATGGTGAACAAAGTGCTATTGATAAGATTGAAGAATTGAAAGTAGAAATTGATGTTAAGGGATTAGATGCTGATAAAGAGTTTAATGTTACCTTGAAGAAACCAAATGGTATTACTGAGATTAGTGAAAAAACGATTACTGTATCAGTTAAAGTAGATAATTCAATTTCTAAAGAGTTTACAGTGGATCGAATTCAGTTTAGAAATCTTGCTGATGGTTATACAGTTCAAGCTTTATCGCAAGCGGATACTAAAGTTACTGTAGTTGTTAGTGGTAGTGCTGATATCGTTAATAATCTTGATGCATCCTCTATTACAGCTTATGTTAACTTGGACGGTTATAGTGTAGGTGAACATGAAGTGGATGTTAAGGTTGAAAAATCTAATGTATTACTTACTTATACACCGAAGACGAAACAAGTACAAGTAAGAATTTCTGAGAGTAGCTAAGGCTACTCTTTTTTTTGCATATTTTTTTTATCAATGCATAGAGTTTAGTAGAACTATGATAAGAGGTGGATTATGAAAAAAGTTTTGCTGGTTTTTTTCTTTAGTATATTTTTACTTTCTGGTTGTGGAAAATATGGGGAAGAAGATGTTATTAAAGATTTTAGTAAAAAAGTAGAAGATGCTAAGGCTTATTATGTAGAAGGAAATTTAGAACTTGTTAATAATGATGATGTTTATCACTATGATGTAGAAGTAGCTTTTAAGAAAGATAATTATTATCGTGTTAGTCTTACTAATACTGCTAATGATCATACTCAGGTTATTTTAAAAAATGATGATGGTGTTTATGTAGTTACTCCTTCTTTAAATAAGAGTTTTAAATTTCAAAGTGATTGGCCATATAGTAACTCACAAATCTATTTATTAGAGGCCATTGTTAATGATATTAAAGATGATAAAGAACGCAGCTTTAAAGAAAGCAAGAATGGTTATATGTTCACTACTGCTGTTAATTATCCTAACAATCGTAATTTAATAAAGCAAAAAATTGAGTTATCCTCTAAACTAAAATTAAAGAAAGTTCAAGTATATAATAGTGATTCTGTTATTTGTATGACTATGGAATTTAAAGATATTGATTATTCTCCAACATTTAAAAAGAATTATTTTTCTTTAGATACTGTAATGAAAACATATTCTGTTAGTGAAGAAGAAGTAAAGCAGACTAGTAATTTAGATGATAGTATTTATCCATTAATGGTTCCTTCTGGTACAAAACTTACTAATGAAGAAAAAGTAACAAAAGATAATGGTGAGAGAATTATTATGACTTTTGATGGTGAAAAACCTTTCTTATTAGTAGAGGAGACTGCTAATATTGAAGATGAGTTTACAATAATTCCTACTTATGGAGAACCATATCAATTGATGGATACTTTGGGTGTTATGACTAATAATTCTTTAAATTGGACTACTAATGGTATTGAATATTATCTTGTTAGTGATGTATTGAATCAAGATGAATTAGTAGAGGTTGCTCAATCTATTGGTGTTGTTCAGACTATGAAATAAAAGAGCTTTACCTCTTTTTTTTCTTGTGTTATAATTTGATTGGGTGGTTATATGGCAAATAATAGACAATATAGAAGAAAAATGCATTCTAAAATAGATTCCATTGATTCTTCTTTTTCATCAGAAATGTTTAAAGTTGTAAAAGTATTAATTGCTGTTTTGGTTTTTTTAGCAGTATTTTATTTTTTAACCGTTTATCTTTTAGAAAGAGATGATACATCATCTAGTACTGTTGATACGACGCCTGCCGAAGCTGATATTCAGTATCAAAAGATTTTAGCAGGCAATAGTTTCTCTATGGATGATAATCATTACTATGTTCTTTATTATGATATGTCTTCAGATGAGTTGAAATCTGCTTATACTAATATGGTTAGTACTTATGAGGATAAGGATGAGCATGTTCCTGTTTATACTGTAGATATGAGTAGTACTTTTAATAAGCAGTTTGTATCGGATTCTTCTAATCCATCTGTTCAATCTGTTGATAACTTAAAGATTTCTGGACCTACTTTAATAGAAATTAATCAAGGTAAGGTTGTTAATTATGTAGAAGGAATCGATGCTATTTCTGATGTTTTAGAGTAAGGAAATAACTTTCCTTATTTTTTTTGGTATTTTATGGTATGATAGTAATAGATTGTATCGAGGTGGTATTATGTTTAAACATAATAAAGATCCATTTGTGAGACCTAATTTTCATAAAATTTCTCAACTTAAGGAAGAAGAAGTTGATGATCGAGAAAATATTAGGGAGGTTATTGTCGAACATAAAAGCGGATTTAATACATTAGAAGTATTGATTGTTGTTGTTATCTCTATTGCCTTTGGTGTGGTTGTTGGATGTAGTTTGTCTATCTTTCGTGGAAAATATCAAAGTATGAGTTTATCGGAACCAGTAAAAGAAATGGTTGCGGTATATCAGAATATTTTAGATACTTATTATAAAGATATTGATGGTAATGATTTATCAGATGCCGCTATCAATGGAATGATATCTTCTTTGGATGATCCTTATTCTGTTTATATGGATGAAGATGATTCTGATGTGTTTAATACTACTGTTGATGGTAGTTATGTTGGTATAGGCGTAACGGTTGTTGCTAGTAATACAAGTGATTTTATTGTTATTGATGTTTTGGATAAGTCACCTGCACAGAAAGCTGGGGTTGAGGTTGGTGATGTTATTACTAAAATTGATTCTAAATCAGTTATAGGGTTAACACTTGATGATATTAGTTCATTGATTAAGGGAAAAGCAGGAAGTAAGGTCAAATTAACTTTATTACGTGGAGAGGATACTTTTACGAAGACAGTTACTCGTGGTAATGTTGAACTTGTGTCTGTTATTTCCAAACAATATGATGATGATATCGGATATATTTATATACAAAATTTTGCTGCTAATACATATCAACAATTTAAAAAAGAATTGAATAAATTAGAAAAGCAAGGTATGAAATCTTTAATTATTGATGTTCGCTCTAATCCTGGGGGACATTTAAATCAGACTAGAGATATTTTAGAGTTGTTTATGAATAAAAATAAAGTTTTGTATCAGGTCGAATTTAAAAAAGATAAAGAGAAAATTAAGGACGAGACTAAAGCATCTAGAGATTATCCTGTTATCGTGTTAATTAACTCTTCTAGTGCTTCTGCTTCTGAGATTTTGGCTGCTAGTTTTCAAGATTCTTATTCTCAGGCTACTTTAGTTGGTGAGACTACTTATGGAAAAGGAACTGTTCAACAAGCCTATTCTTTAACTGATGGATCTAGTTTAAAATATACTACGGAACGTTGGTTGACACCTAAGGGAAAATGGATTGATGGTAAAGGTGTTAGTCCTGATTATGAAGTTTCATTAGGTGATGATTATTTGAATAATCCTATCGATGATAATGATTTACAGTTACAAAAGGCTTTGGAATTGTTAAGAAAATAAAAATACTAGGTTTTGCTAGTATTTTTATTTTCTTCAATACTATTTATTACTAATTGTTTGTCACTATTTTCCGGGCTACAGGTTGTTAGTATTAATTGATTATTGTTATGCTTGTTTATATGAATATATCCACTTTTTTGTTCTTCCCAAATATTAATTACGTTATAGATATAAATTTCTCCTTTATAATCTAATTCGATTTTGTCTCCTATAGTGATATCATTTAATTTTTCAAAATAAGCTATTGGTCCTGTTCCGGAATGTGCTGCTAGAAAGACAATACTGTTCTTTTCCGTAGGCATGATAGATTCTTTTAAGATAGTTATATTTTCTTCTACATTGTTAAGGGAGCTATCTTTTTTATATAGTGGTTGAGATAGTTTTATTTTATCTATTTTTAAATATCCAATTTTTTCTTGGTTCTTTTTAAAATCTATTTTATTTTCTTTCTTTATTTCATGTGTTTTATTCGTTACCGGGTTTGTATCTATATAAATTTTATAACATATTAAAGAATATAATATTAGTAATCCAATTATTTTTAGAGTATTTTTCATAAGGTAAATATATTTATTATTAGCATGATTAAATATGTTATAAAATTTGTGCTTGTATTTGGTACTTTTATTTTGTAGTCTGTTAATGTTATTGTTTCTTCCTCTGTATTAGAAATTTTTAGAATTATATCATCTACTTTTTGATAACCTTCTGTTGTGTTTTCTTGTACAATTTTATATTCTCCATAAGGCAGAATGATTTCTGCTTTTCCAAATTCATCAGTTGTTATAGTAGCAATTAGATTGTTATTTTTATCATATATCAGAAAGTTAATATTCTTTTCTGGAATTTTCGTTGTCTCATCATAGGTTTTATAGATTATTACTTTCTTTTTTATAATTTCATTTTCTAATATTAGTTGATGATTAGGGTTATTTTCGTTAATTGTTATTTCATGTTTTTTGGTATCTAACAGATATCCTTTAGGTGCTTTTATTTCTTGGAGATAGTAATTTCCAAAAGGGATATTTTTTAGTATTCCTTTTGAGTCTTCATTAATGGTTATTTCTGCTATTTTTTCTCCTTCTTGATTAAATAATCCATAAATAGCACCAATTAGGGATCCATCTCCGCTAGCGGTAATTGATTGTGTATCTTTATCTATTTTAGTTATTTCTATTAAGGTGTTTATCACATTTATTTTCAATTGTTCGGTTTTTGATGGAATATCTCCAGTTTGCATTAATGCTTGGCTATTTAGAGATTGATAGAATAAAATTGGTTTATTATAATGATTTTCTTGCTTTAAAAGATTGATTGTATATTCTCCTTTTGTTAAGTTATTACCAATTAATTTATTTCCTTCAATATGGAAATTAGGGTTGTCTAGAGAATATGATGAAATTATGTTATTGGTATCTTCTAAGATGATATTTTCTCCTTCTACTATGGTATAGGTTTTGTTTAATAGTGATGTTGATTTGTGATAATTTTCTATTAGAGCGTTTATTTCATTCATTTCTTGAGTAAATATTTCTATTCTTGGTCCGTTTAGGCCATCTGTAAAGTAAAATATTCCTGTTGGATCAGCTTCTTTCCAAATCATAAATTGAGTAATTGCATACCATTTGCTGTCTGTGTGATTGTGATACCCGTAACCAAAATAAGCAATTTCTGTAATTCTTTCTTTTTGTTGTGCAGTTAGATTACTAGGGTTTATTGTTTCCTCATACTGACTTCCTTCTGTAAAGAATACGAAAGGATCAATACAATATGCAAATTGGTTTGTTCCTTGTTGTCTAAAAAATCTGGCTTTTTGGTAATATATTGTTTGAGATCCTGCTTTTTGTTTATTCATGTAGATTCCATCGATATATTCTCCTTCATAAAATAGAGTTTGTGCTTTTACTTGTGTACTGCATAATAATGTTAATGATACTGTTATTAAGATAAATAATAATTTTTTCATATATTTCCTCCTTTTTGCTTTTCAATCATAGCAGTAGAAGAAAAGTAATGCAAATGATGATTTTCTAGTTTTCAAACTATTTTATTTGTGAATTTATTAAAACTTACAGGGAAATGTAAAAATTCATTTGGTTTAGTCATTTAATAAACAAATATCATAAAAAATTGAAATATGTTATAATTTAGTTAGTGAGGTGATATTATGACTGATATAGAGATTGCTCGTAAGGTAAAAAAAGAACCTATTACTCATATTCTTTCTTCTTTAGGTGTTGGTGCAGATGATTATATTTTATATGGCAACGATAAAGCTAAGATTACATCTTCTCCTAAGAATAGCAAGGGTAAATTAATTTTAGTAACAGCGATTAGTCCTACTCCTTATGGTGAGGGTAAAACTACGGTTAGTATTGGATTAGGTGATGCTTTTCGTAAGTTGAATAAGGAATCTGTTCTTGTTTTGCGAGAACCGTCCATGGGACCAGTGTTTGGCATGAAAGGTGGGGCAACTGGCGGGGGATATAGTCAAGTTGTACCTATGGAAGATATTAATTTGCATTTTACAGGAGATTTTCATGCGATTACTGCTGCAAATGATTTGTTATGTGCTGCTATTGATAATCATATTTATCATGGAAATGAACTTGGAATAGAAACGGTAACATTTAATCGGGCATTGGATGTAAATGATAGGGCATTACGTCGCGTTAACTTAAATCAGCGTACAGAGAAGTTTAATATTACTGCTGCTAGTGAAATTATGGCTTTATTTTGTTTAGCTGAGTCATTAGATGATTTAAAAAGTATGCTTGGAAATATTGTTATAGGATATGATAAAAATCAACGTTTAATTTTAGCAAAAGAATTACACATTGAAGGTGCCTTAGTAACTTTGTTGAAAGATGCCTTTTATCCTAATTTAGTTCAGACTTTGGAGCATACGCCTGCTATTATTCATGG
>CALVVW010000058.1 GCA_944364005.1 uncultured Bacilli bacterium
AAAAAACTAGAATCTTAAGAATCTAGTGTCTTTTGTGAGTTTTAACCTTTACGGAATTAATCTTTTCTTGAGATGCCGTAATTTCATCATCACTCATCCCAATAGCTTGAAAGAATTGTTCTTCACGACTATTAATAGCAAGGTCTTGAATAATTTCTTCTTTTGTATAATGATAAAAGTCAGGAGAAGAACTAGAGTCAGCAGGTGTTAGTGACTTATCTTCTAATAATAATATAGGCTGAGGCTGATAAACAGGACCAGGTATACCGATAGGATATGAATTAAAAAATGAATTTTGATATCCTGGATTATTATCTTTAGAAGCACCTTGAGATTTTTGATGAGTAGGTTTAACTTTTTTATCAGAATTTTCTGCAGGTTTCTTTTCTTTCTGAATAGTCAAGAAATCTTTAGGAAGACATAACTTTTCAGAATCATAATTTGATTTCCTGTATTGATTACGAACATTTTGTTTAATAATATCTAAAAATTTAGGATGAGATTTAACAACATTAGGTAATAAAGCCTTAATTCCCTTACGTATCTCTTTATCTGTAAATAAAATTTTATCAGATTTCTTAGTAAATCCAGTGTTTATTGCAATTTCCATTGGAATATTTTCACCCTGTGTTAATAGATTAGAAATATTATTAGTAAGAGATTTTTTTAAATTCTTTAATTGTCTATTACTTAAGTTTGAAAGTTGAGTAGAAGCTAAACTTGATTTATCCTCACATTTGGTTGCGATGATTTTGGATGCAATAGCATTAATTAAAGACACCTTTTCTCCATCGTCATTTACAACAGCAAGGTTTGGTTGCTTACGAAGTAAAGTACGATAACTATTATGAATAGCTTGATAAACACTTTTATCAAAGGTAGAACTAGATTCGTAATAATTATCAAAAGGAGCATATCTTATTCCAATCACATCATCAATAATACCAGCTCCTAGGAAAGGATGAATAGCTGTTTCTTTGATATCTTTATTCTCCTCTAAAACTTCATGAAGCACACGGTAACAATCTAACAAGTTTTCCTCATCTACATAAATCTCAAAAGAAGTATAGCGACTACCATAAGATGTATGAATTAAAAATTCTGAATCTTGCTGTTTCTCATGAATTTTATCAAGAAATAATCTATTAGCAATTGAGCGATAATTATCAGATGAGAAACATAAAGAAAACACGTAAGATTTTGTTAGCCATTTATCTTTAGTTAACCAATGATCATAATTATTATTAGGATTATACTTTTTTGTAAAATCTTTATCATTAGAAATAAAATTAAGAGAACATCGAAAAAAAGGTTGTCGTAAAGAATAATTTAAATATTCAGCATACGGAATCATATCATAGTCTTTATAAATATTTTCAATAGAAAATATACTAGCTGGTATTTCAATGTGAATATCTCGTTCTGAAAAACAACTACGACCATTTCTATGTTGCAAAAAATATTCATAAATCCGATGATGTTCATCATTTTTTTCTTCTATATATTCATCTTGTTGATACGCATCAATCATTTTTTGGATTGTATAATCATCATCTAATGGATTAGTAATATGATTATAAAATTCTTGTAAATTATTAATCATTAAAATCCCTCCTATAATACATCGAATAATTAAAACAAACTTTAAATTTTATCTACCGTAGTAATGTCATTATTTCGATATATTTTATCGCTTTTTTACTCTAATTTTATTTTGAGATTCTCTTATTGCCTCGTCACTCATAGAAGAACTTTCTGGATATAAATAATCTTGAATAATATTCTTTCTACTATAAGAGTAAGAATATGCATTATCATTTTGTCCTAATAATAAAGTTGAATTAAAAACAGGACCATCGATAGCTTGATACATTTCTTCTATGCTTTTATCTACTTTTTTCTCTATTTCTGTTTTTGTCTCAGCAGTTGCATTTTTTTCGCTTTCTCTTCTCTTTTGCATTTCTTCTTTTTGTCTTTCGATTTTTCTTACTTCTATTTTCTTAGCAACTTTCTTAAAATTAGATTTAAAGCATATTTTTTTGGAATCAAATTGTTTATTTTCACTGATTTCTTGTTTTAAATATTTTTTAATAGCAGAGAATCCCTGTACAACTTCTGGAAAAAGAGCATTTACTCCATTAATAAGATCGCTTTGTGTAAACTCAACAATTTTTTTTCTATTTTTACCAAATCTTTTAAATCTAAACTTTACGGGTTCAAACTTGAAAGAATTATGTTTAAAACTACTATACAAAGAGGCTTTTATTTGTTTCTTTAGTTTTTTCATAACACGCTTTTTAGAACAATATCTTTGCATAAGTCTATAATTATTATATAATTCTTTTTTAGATGAAGCTTGTAAATCAGAAAGTTTATTTTCTATAATTGTATCAATAATGCTGTTAATTAAAGTATCTTGTTTTCCATCCTTAATAATTGAAAATTTTGGAAGGTGAGAAAGAACAAAAAGATAATTTTCTTGAATTACAGAATAAATATTAAAACTAATATCCTCATTTGAACGATAACCAATAATAGCGTCAGTGCTTCCAGAAAGAATAGTTGGACGAGAAGTTCTTTCTCTGATATCTCTATTTTCATATAAAATTTCTTGTAATATGCGATGATATTCTAATAAGTGATTAGCATCAGAATAGATTTGAAAATCATCATCATGAGATATATAAGAATTTGGAATTTTAAACTCATAAGGTAAATTCTTTTCATCACACTTTTGAACAAATAATCTAGAAACTTTAATAATATCTTTGGCATCAAGATTAACAGTTAAAATATGATTCTTATTTTTCAATTTATTTTTTGAAAGTAAATTTTTTGAAGAAAATGTAATAGTACCTTCATTTTCACGGTTGAAAGTATAAGCATACTTTTTCATAGCATTACTCATATTAGTATCCATAAATTTTAAAACATTATTAAGTCTGTCCATACGAGTAATATCAGAGATAGAACATAAATAATTCCTTAATTGTAAGAAATCATAATCTAAAATTCCTTGATTAAATCCCATTCTAATTCCTGTAGTAGAAATATTTAAGATATTATTTTTCCAACGATTAAACATATCCATATAAAATGCATTGGATTCATTTTTATCTAATAATTGTCCTCTTTCTTTCTTAGAAAGTGATGTAGCAAAACGAAGCTCATTTTCTCCATTCTTTGCGTAATTTTCAGCTAATTTATTTATGACATAGTCATCATCTAATGGATTATTAGTTTTTTCATAAAACTCCATTAAAGTATTCATAAATAACCCCTCCCTGTCGCGTGATATAATACCATAAAGTGCCTAAAAAGTCAAAATTTTTTTTTACCAAACCACAAAAAAAGGCTTAATTAGCCTTAGCAGTATCCACTTTTTCATCAAAAACTTCTTGTTCACTACTAGTAGGTTCCGTTCCTTTAATAAAATACATCATTTTCTTTTTCGTATCACTATCGGTTGCTAAACGACCAGAAATAGGTTCTACTAACACCGCAGAAACATTATCCGGCATTTCATACCATCCGTCACCAGAATCAACATTTCTCTCATGATATTCAATAGACTGATACCAAATATTCTGCGCATATTTATATTCATTCGTTTTCAATGCTTGATTATCATCATATCCAACCCAGACAGCACAAACGACATCTTTATTAAAACCAATATTCCAATTATCGGTCTCTGTAGTACCACTTTTTAATGCATACTTATGAGTTAGTTTAGGAGCAAGACCAATTGCAGTAGGATAGTTATAATCAATATAATCAGAATCGTAAGTGGCAGTAAGTAAATTATTTAAAATAAAAGTAATACTTGGATTTAGGACAGCATCTTTTTTATTTTTAGCCTCGTACAGCACTTTTCCATCAGAGTCTTCAACTCGTTCAATAAAGTGAGGTTCTACTTTATTTCCTAAATTAGCAAATGCAGAATATCCAGCAGTCATCTCTAAAATACCAATTTCATTAGTACCTAGTGGTAGTGAAGGAACATCTTCAAGCTTTGCCGTAATACCAACACGTCTGGCAACATTAATTAGAGCATCTCCTCCCAAGAACAAATGCGTTTTAACAGCATAAATATTTTCAGAATAAGCAATGGCAGTTCCCATGGAAATAGGTTTATGACCATAAGTTTCATTATAGTTTTGCGGACTATAATCTTCTTGATCATTAAAAACAAAAGTAGTCTCTTCACTAGTAAAAGAAGAACTAGACGTAAATCCATTTTCTAAAGCAGCATAATAAAGATAAGGTTTCATCGTAGAGCCTACTTGTCTCATAGAGTCAGTAGCTCGGTTAAAAGAAGATTCATTGTAATCTCTTCCACCTACTAAGGCTAAAACTGCACCGGTATTTGGATTCATCAAAACAACGGAAGTTTGAATTTCAGACTCCTCAGGGATAGATTCTTTAATAACTTCTTCTACTTTTTTCTGTAAATCTAAATCTAAAGACGTATATACTTTTAATCCGCTAGTATCAGAGTAAGTTTTAGGAATACTATCAATAGTTTCTAACTCATCCATAACAGCATCATGATAATACATAACAGTAGTAACTTCATCTCGTTCTTCTTCTCCTAAAAACTTTAGTTCTTCTTGATAGGCATCATTTTTTTCTTCTTCACTAATAACACCATTTTCCACTAATAGATTTAGTATTAATAGTTGCCTTTCTTTTGCTTTTTCTAGATTAATAAGAGGAGAATAATTAGAAGGAGACTTAGGAATACCAGTAAGAATGGTTGCTTCTGCCAAATCTAAATCTTTAGCACTTTTCCCAAAGTAATATTTACTAGCATTTTCAATTCCATACATCCCGTGACCATAATTAATCGTATTTAAATATCCTTCTAAAATTTCATCTTTTGAATAATTTGCTTCTATTTTCATGGTATACCACATTTCATCCCATTTTCTCTTCCAAGTCTTATCAAAGGACAAAAACAAGTTTTTAGCATACTGTTGAGTAATAGTAGAAGCACCTTGTTGTGTAGAACCAGATGATAAATTAACATAAAAGGCTTTTAATATTCTTAAATAATCAAATCCATGATGTTTATAAAAATTCTTATCTTCTGTATAAATAGTCGCATCAATTACATATTGTGAAATATCATCTAAAGAAATCCAAGAGCTAGATTCATTTCCTTGAAAAAACACCTCTTCATCTTTATCATATAAAAAAACACTATTAGTAGAATTAATCTCTACTTTAGGAGATAATTTAATATATATTTTTATACCAATGATTCCAATTAAAAATACTACAAATAAAAAAATCATAAATTTTCCTAATTTCTTAAAAAAACGCATGGAATCAGTCCTTTCTTTATTATTATTTAATTTCTAAGAAAAAATATGTATAAAAAAGTAAATTTAAAAGAATTAGGAAAATAAAAAAAATTATGCTATAATCTAATAGAAATTGAAAGGGATGAGAGCATGCCAAAAATAACGATAAAAGTAACTCTAATAACACCAGAGTTAACAGACGAAAAAACGTATAATGCAATTTATCATCCTGAAGAAAATACTATTATATATAAAGAAGAAGATAAAACAACAACCAAAGTAAGTCTAAATGAAAGAAGACTCCGACGAGAAAATGAAGAGTTATTGATGGAATATTTATTTGATGAAGAAAAGAATACAAAAGGAATAGTAACGGTAAAAAGTCTAAATAAAACATTAGAATTAAATCTAAAAGCAAAGAAAATAAATCAAGTAGATAAAAATATAGAAATTAATTATGTATTAGAAAATGATGAATATAAATATAAATTAGAGGTGATATAAATGAGTATAATTAAAGACTTAGAAAAAGATATAAAAAGTATTGTAGAAAAATCTGGATACCAAGTAGAAAACTTAATCTTGCAGCCTTCTGGTAGAAGAGATTTAGGACAGTTTCAATTAAATGATGCTATGAATCTTGCTAGAGTTTATAAAAAATCTCCTAGAGTAATTGCGGAAGATATTGTAAAAGAACTAGAAAAAGATAATAGATTTACTAATTTAAATATAGCAGGCCCAGGATTTATTAACATTACATTAACGGATGAATATCTAGGAAGTTTATTAACCAAAATATATGAAGATAAAAGTCTAAACATTGATAAAAGAGAAAAGAAAACAGTTGTGTTAGATTACGGAGGTGCTAATGTTGCGAAAGCTCTACATGTAGGTCATTTAAGAAGTGCTAATATTGGAGAAGCTCTAAAACGACTAGCCAGAACATTAGGATATGAAGTAATAGGGGATGCTCACCTAGGAGACTATGGAAGACCATTAGGATTAGTAATATTAGAAATCAAGAAAAGATATCCGAACCTAGCTTATTTTGATGAAAACTATACTGGAGATTATAGTGATATAGACTTACCAATAACAAATCAAGACTTAGAAGAAATCTATCCTTATGCATCAGCAAAATCAAAAGAAGATGAAAAGTATCTAGAAGAAGCAAGAGAAATTACTTTTAAAGTTCAAAATCATGAAAGAGGATACTATGATTTATGGAAAAGAGTAGTAGAAATCTCTAAAGCAGATATTAAACAAGTATATGATATGTTAAATGTGGACTTTGATTTATGGCTAGGAGAAAGTGATGCTGCAGAATATATAGAGGAATTGACAAAAATTTATGAAAAAAAGAACGTATTAAAAGAAAGTGAAGGAGCTTTAATTGTAGAAGTAAAAGAGGAAGAAGATACATCTCCTATGCCACCATTATTATTTAAACGTTCGAATGGTACTATCTCTTATGAAACAACAGATTTAGCAACTATCCTTCAAAGAAAAAAAGAAATAAATCCCGATGAAATTTGGTATTGTGTAGACGCTAGACAAGAACTACATTTTGATCAAGTATTCCGTGCAGCCAGAAAAGCAGAATTAGTAGATGATAAAGTAAACTTAGAATTTATTGGTTTTGGAACAATGAATGGAACCGACGGAAAGCCATTTAAAACAAGAGATGGTGGAGTCATGAGTCTAAAGGACTTAATCTCTCTAGTAGAAGAAGAAACTAGAAAAAGAATTAACCCGGATACAGTAGTAGCAGAAAAAAGAGAAAGTGTAGCAAAAACTGTTGCAATAGCAACACTAAAATATGCTGACCTTCTACCATTTAGAGGAACAGATTATATCTTTGACCCTGAAAAGTTCTCAGATTTAGATGGAAAGACAGGGCCTTATCTTCTATATTCAACAATCCGTATGAAATCTCTTCTAGAAAAAGGTGCTCATCTAAAAATAGGAGAAATTACAAAATTTAAAACAGAAACAGAAAAAGAATTATCACTAACAATACTAAGACTACC
>CALVVW010000059.1 GCA_944364005.1 uncultured Bacilli bacterium
TCCCCAAACAAATGTAAATCATTTAACACATAATAAGATAAAGCAGCTTTTTCTTGATTATCATCAATCTTACTTAACGACTGATAATATTGCTGCAAAACATCTAATTGCAAATTATAAGGAAGTGAAACCATGCCAGCAACCCTCATTCCTTGCACTCTAACACCTGTATCTTCTTCGCCTATATTTTTGCCTCTTAATGTCGCATTAACCTTCTCTAAATATGACTTAAATTCAACAAAAGATAAAGAACCATTAATTATTAAGTCACGATATCCAAACAATTCTTTTATTTTTTCTTGCATAAAGTACCTCCTATTTATTTTTTATAAATTATTTTTTACTGCATCAACGTATACAACATTCTATTAACAAATGATATTATTCGTTAAAACTTTGCACTACCAACTCGACAAGATTTTTTTAAAGGACAATCCTCACATTTTTTCTTATTACAAAAACTATTTCCTACTTCCCATAAATATTTATCAATAGTACTAGCATCTACCATTAACTCTTTTCCGACCATAATATAAGTATCAGATAATCGTTTAATATCTTTCTGATTTAATTTCTTAGAATCTATAATACCAGTAAAATAACTAATCTCTATATCATGTCTATCAATAGGAATAACTGCTAAATCTTCCTTAAAATTACAAACCTTAGAATCACATATAATTCTAATCAATAAACCTCCAGTTTTTTGACCATACCCTGGAATACTTTTTATAAATTGTTCTAAAGAGCGAACACTTTCTAAAGATTTTAAACAATACAAAAGATTGTCATACTTTATTAATACTTGCGATAACATCATCCATTTTTTAACAGCAACATTAGGATATCTAGGATGAACATGAGAAACTAAAATATTTCTAAGTTCTTCTTCTGACATAGCAACAACATAGTTAGGATTAAAAATGCAAGGATATTTCATATAAGTATCCATTAAATTATGATGATATATTTTAGACCTCATACCATAATCCAATAAACAAGAGTAAAACATATATATAAAATATTCATTCGTTCCATAAGTAATATTAACTGGATATTCTATAGTGGCAAGATTATTTTGATTTTGAAAATATTCCTTTAATAGTAACACTATTTCTCTACATCTTTGATAATCGATATTCAAAATAATCACCACTTTCTAAAATCATGATGTAAAACTCTCTCATCTAACTCTGCAAATCCATTTCTACTCCATAACCATAATGCTGTATGAATATCAATTGGCTTGTATTTAGTTCCCTGAAACACCTCTTCCCAACGAGCAATAACGATTTCTTGTACATGACTAGACAAAAACTCTTCCTCAGTAATTAAACCTAAGTGATAAGTAGACTTACAAACATGCGTATCAGGAGCAACAGTTAAACTCTCAATATTTTTATACTCTCTATCTGTATATTGCCAAATAACATACAACCAGTAATTACATATTTTTGTTCCTGATAAATAAGGAAATCTCTTTTTTTCTTTTTTCTGAACAAACTCTCGTATTTTATCCACATCATTATGAAAAGTATCAAATAATTTACGAATATCACTGTCAAAAAAATCTACAAAAGTCTGACATAACGCTATCCATATTTCTGTTTGTTTATTTTTCTGTAATGCTACTTTATATTTTGTTAAAGCAGTCTGAACTTCAAAAAAAGAATGATTCAATACTTCTGTAGGAAAAAACACAAACCTAGTTTCCTTATCTTGATATGTCTTATTAGCAGCCTTCCATAACTCATACGAATTTCTTTGATAGTTTAATGCCATAGGCAAAGTAAAATACAAATAATTTTCTAACGACTCCTGAGGTAAACCTGGATTAGAATCTTCTGGCATCACTTCTCCACCAAGTAAACCATACTTCCACATCACATATAAAATATCCACCTTTTTTAGTATTTCTTCTTTCAAAACATATCACCCTTCTAACTCTTCTACAACTAATTTTACTTCTTTAAACATCCTTTTCACCTAAATAGCATATTCATCATTACTGTCTAATCATTATCTTTAACATAATCAATATAATGAGGTCTATTTCTATTTCGTTGATAATCATGACTATCTCTACGAGCTTCCTGATAAGTTTTTTCTTCCTTTTCTATCAATTTATTTAACTCTCCACTCCACGGTCAAGCCAAATACCACGACATTCTGGACACTAATCAATATCCACGCCTCTTTTTTCTGACATTAATAATATTACATCCTTACAAATTAGACATTTTATAATAATTCTTCTCTAATTCACACACAAAATTAAAAAATTATTTTTCATCATAAGGATACTCCCAGAAACTAAGTGCACCATTGACATAAATAGGTTCGATTTTACAAACATTATCCATCAAAAAACCATAGCCTGACCAATCTAAATCTTCAATCAATCCAGAATAAACAAGTCTATTCTCTTGTTCCAAATCACGACGTAACTGATTATCTACCAAAACACAATCCGAAAGATGTGCTTTTGCTAGAATACATCCTGTAGGATAACTAAGACCTAAACTAGCAAACTTCTTCATAGCTTTCTTATCCACACTTTTACCAGCATGAATTAAAATATCTCCACGATATTTTGTCTTCCAAGTCCGAAATTCATATCTTTTTAATCCTTCAGCAATCAAAGTAGCAAATGGTTGCTTAATCGTAATTACTTTCATAACTCCTCCTAATTAATTACTAGTATATCAAAATATGTGATAAAATAAAACTGAGGTGTTTTATGAAAGAGATAACAATAACAAATCCAACTTTAATAAAAAATGAAAACTTTGAAACCATCATAATATCAGTAATATTTCCCTATCAAGAAAAAATAGAAGAACTAGCAAAACAAGCATTACTACCTGCCATGCTAATGTATATGAACGAAGAATATCCTACAGAAGAAGAATTCCAAAAAGCATTAAAAGAAAACTACATCGTAGATTATTTTGCCAAACAAATAACAGTAGGAACAACCAATTCCTTTGCTTTCTATTTAGTAATTCCTGATAAATTAACACTAAAGAAAGACTATGTCGAAAAACAAATATCTTTCCTAGAAAAATGTCTTTATCATCCTAAATTAATAAATGAAGAATTCGATAATTTTGAATTAGAACGTGAAAAAGAAAATTTACTAATCAAATTAAAAAATACAGATAAATCCTTCCATGCCTATCAAACCAAAAGACTACATAAATTAGTAGATAATGAAGGAATATTTTCTAGATCACTATATGATCATCAAGACCTAATAGAAAAACTAACCTCAAAAGAATTATATAAGTTTTATCAAAAAAATATTAAAAACAATCATCCTCTTATTTTTATCCTAGGAAATATAGAAAAACAAACTATACTACCTATCATAAAAAAGTATTTTCCCACACTAAAAGAACAAGAAACATTAAAAACAAATTACAGACATTACCTAAAACCTTTTAGAACAACACCACAAGAAATAACAGAAGAAAAACACTTTAAAGACTCAAGCCTATCCCTAGTATATAAAGTAGAAAATATGAAAGAAGAAGACACCATTCTCTTAGGCTTACTAAAAAAACTTTTAACATCACAATCAACAAGACTATTAAATAAAAAATTAAGAGATGAATATAACTTAGTCTACTCATCTAACGTAACCTTCTATCCAAACTTTGGAATCTTTGAAATAACAGCCTATATCAATCCTCTAAATAAAGATTTAGCCCTAAAAAAAATATTAGAAGTGATGAATGATATAAAACAAAGAAAAGACTTAAATCTTCTAATAGAAAAAATTATACGTAGAAGAAAAACAATTTTAATCAGAAATCTCGATAATAAATATTCCATATTAACAAAAGCAATATATAAAAAACTAAATATAGCGTACACTGATAAAGAAAGCTATGACCGCTTAACAAAAGTAACAGAAGAAGACTTACTAGAATGCTTATCCAGACTAAAATTAGACACAATATATTTTTTAAAGGAGATGCAAGATGAATAAAATAGAAAAAACAACATTAACTAATGGACTAACCATCTACTTCTATGAAGATAAAAGAAAACATACAACTATTTTCCAATTAATTACTTTTTTTGGCGGAATGTCAAAAGACTACAAAATTGATAACGTAGACTACCACTTTTCTGATGGTATCGCTCATATATTAGAACATTACTTAGTAGAATGTAGTAAATATGGAAACTATATAGAAATATTAGGACAACACGACATGAATAGTAATGCTTGTACACATGGAAAAATAACTAGATATTTTTTCGATACTGTAGATAATATAGAATTTGGTATAAAAACATTACTAAATTGCATATATTCTCCTATCTTTACAGAAGAAAATTTAACTAAAGTAAAAGAACCTATCTATCAGGAAATCAGGGGAAAAGAAAACAATAAGTTTTATCATGAAGATATTAAAGTATTAAATAACTGTTTTCATTCTTTATCTTTTAAAACAACTGGTGGAACAATAGAAGAAGTAAAAAATATAAGCTTAGAAGACATCAAATTATGCTACGAAGCATTCTATCAACCATCCAATCAAATAATCATAGTTGCTGGTAACTTTAATAAAGAACAAGTATTAAAAACAATAAAAGAAGAAACAAAAAACATAAAAACACCAAAACACAAAGTAGAAAAAATAAATATAAAAGAAAAAAAAGAAGTCGTTAAACAAGAAGATGAATTACTTTTTCCAACACCCAAAACTTATACAGAAGTAACATATAAAATATCACTAGATCATTTATCTAACTTAGAACAATTAAAATTAGATTTTTATATTTATTACTTTATGGAAATGACTACCAGTGTATCATCACCTTTATATAAAAAAGTAATCAAAAATAAAATTATAACTAGTAGTATAAACAAATCAAAAAAACAATTAGAAAATTATCTACTTTTATCAATAGGAAGTTATACAGATAAAAAAGAAGAATTAGTAAATAGTATCATAGAAGAATTTAAAAATCCAACGTTAGACAAAGAGTTATTTGAAATAGATAAAAAAAATACCATACTAGAAATTATATTAAGAGAAGAAAACCTTTCTTCTATGATAAGTCCATTAATTGGAAACATAGTAGATTTTAATTATCCCTATCCAGATACAATCGAAGATATAGAAAAGTTCTCTTTTGAAGAATTTAAAAAATTAATACAGTCACTAGACTTTACAAACTATACAGTAACTACCATAAAAAATCCTAAAAATTAAAAACTTTTAGGATTTTATTTATAATTGATCATAAGGAATAACTATTTTAAAGGCTCCAGAGGAATAAGGAGCAATCTGATATTCTGGAAAATAAATCATGATACCACGAGAAGTAAAGACAAAAGTTTGAAAATTAGATTTCTCCGGACTAGTACCTTCAAATAATAATTCTTGATCATGAATATTAGGATTCTTAGAAAGAATCTTTCTACTTTCAGTAGATAAAATAGAAAGTAAATGCTCTTTTTCTCGTACTAAATCATGAATAGTAATAATCTTATCACACGAAATATCATAAACAAAAGATGAAATTCTATGTTCAGGATGAGCACCAGCAGTATAAAATGATACATAAAACACAACAGATAAATAATCTTGATAACTATACTCATCATGAGAAACATCTAAAGTATAAGTAAAATTCTCCTGAATTGGTTCCTTAGCATAATTCATAAACTCATGAATTATTTTTTCTAAAAACTCTTGCATTGTCTGATTTAAAGTTAAATACTTAGTTCTTGGATAAATTACTTGTATTCCATTATTCATAACATCACCAATAAAATATATGTAAAAGTAGGAAAAAACTTGAAAAGAATACAAAAGAAAGTTATAGTAAACACTAGGTGATAACATGAAAGTAAAACATACATTAAAACCAATTTATGACGAATCATCCAAAGTATTAATATTAGGAAGTCTTCCTTCTGTAAAATCAAGAGAAATAGGATTTTATTATGGACATCCTAAAAATAGATTCTGGTCCACACTAGAAAAAGTATTTGAAGAAAAAATTGGTAACTCCAAAGAAGAAAAAATCAACTTTCTAAAAAAACATCATATTGCCTTATTTGATGTAGTAAAAGAATGTGATATATCACAATCAAGTGATGCATCGATTAAAAATATAATACCAAACAATTTAAAACCAATATTAAAAAATTCAAATATTAAAACTATCTTTACAACAGGAACCAAAGCACACGAATTATATAAAAAGTATATCTATCCAAAAAGAACAAAAAAATTAAGTAAACTTAATTCGCCTTGGTCGTCACCTTCCAAGTTTCCTGCTTCACAGACTAGGTATCCCTACTTCTCCACAGGCTTAACATCCGATAGTCGCTACCGTAGTTTTCTTTTGTTTCTTTCTTTTCTATTTTAATTCCATCATATATTTCTTTAATCCTTCAAACATAATATTATAACTAGCATTATAATCTCTATCATGATAACTTCCACATTCTGGACATATCCAACTTCTAACACTTAAGTCTTTTACTTTCTCATTCTTATATCCGCATCTGCTACACTCCTGACTGCTTGGATAATAACTATCTATTTTGATATATTTCTTTCCATATATCTTAGCTTTATATTCTAAGACTCTACAAAGCTCTCCTAGACTTACATTTGTTAGTTGTTTAGATAATCGTCTCTCTTCTATCATATCCTTTAATTTTAGACTTTCTGTTACTATGATATCATTTTCTATTACCAGTTTTTTAGTTATTTGATGGATGAAATATCTTCTTGCATTCTTTAGTTTTTGATGTAGTACTGCTAGTTTCTTTTTGGTTTTATTATAATTATTGCTTCCTTTTACTCTTCTTGACAATTCTCTAGCACATCTTTTTATCCTTTTTTCATACTTTTCTATTAGTCTCGGATTTCCTATTTTTTCATTATCACTTGTAATTACAATATCCTTAATACCTAGATCAATTCCTATTATTTTTCTAGGTTTTAATTTTGTATATACATCATCCTCTTCTACTAAAACACTAACATAATATTTTAAAGTAGAAGCTTGTTCTATAGTAGCGTTGATAACTCTTCCTGGTAAATATTCTAAATCTCGATATCCCTTTATACTTACTTCTTTTAACTTAGGAAGTTTTATTATGTGTCTTTTTAAATCTACTTCTATACTTTGATAGGTTTT
>CALVVW010000060.1 GCA_944364005.1 uncultured Bacilli bacterium
GATGTTCAAGATTTTGAATTGACTGCTGTTAATGATCCTGATGCATCTTCTATTTGGTTAATTTTAATTAATGTATTACCAATAGTATTGTTAATAGGGTTTGCCTTTTTCTTCTTTAGTAGACAAATGGCTGGAACTAAGAGTTCTATGGATTTTGGTAAGAGTAAGGCTAGGTTGAATACAGATTCTAATAAAGTAACTTTTAAAGATGTTGCTGGATTGAAAGAAGAAAAAGAAGAAGTTAAGGAATTAATTGATTTCTTAAAGAATCCAAAGAAGTTCCAAAAACTTGGTGCTAGAATTCCTAAAGGAGTATTATTATTTGGTCCTCCAGGAACTGGTAAAACATTACTTGCAAAAGCTGTTGCAGGTGAGGCTAATGTTCCGTTCTATTTTATTAGTGGATCTGATTTTGTAGAACTTTTTGTTGGTGTTGGTGCTAGTCGTGTTCGTGATATGTTTCAACAGGCAAAAAGAAATGCTCCATGTTTGATTTTTATTGATGAAATTGATGCTGTTGGTCGTCAACGTGGTACTGGTTTAGGTGGAGGTCATGACGAACGTGAGCAAACATTAAACCAATTACTTACTGAAATGGATGGATTTGGTGCAAATGAGGGAATTATTATTATAGCTGCAACTAACCGTCCAGATGTCTTAGATCCTGCATTACTTCGTCCAGGTCGTTTTGATAGACAAGTTACGGTTAATTTACCTGATGTTAAAGGTCGTGAAGAAATTTTAGCTGTACATGCTAAGAATAAGATTTTAGCTGATGGTATTACTCTTGGTAATTTAGCTAAACGTACTCCAGGATTTAGTGGAGCAGATCTTGAAAATTTACTTAATGAAGCAGCACTTCTTGCTGTTCGTCGTAATAAAGATAAAATTACTATGAGTGAAATTGATGAAGCTACTGATCGTGTATTAATGGGACCTGCTAAAACATCTCATAAATATAGTGAAAATGATCGTCGTCTTGTTGCTTTTCATGAAGCAGGACATGCCGTTATTGGTTTAAAACTTGCCCATGCTAATGTTGTTCAAAAAGTTACTATTATTCCAAGAGGTTCTGCTGGTGGATATAATATGATGGTTCCAAGTGAAGAAAAATTGTGTTCTACCAAGACAGATTTGTTAGAAGAGATTACTGGATTATTAGGTGGACGTTCTGCCGAAGAAATTGTTTTTGGTGAGATTACTACAGGTGCTCATAATGATTTTGAAAAAGCTACTAAACTTGCTCGTGCAATGGTAACTGAATATGGTATGAGTGATTTGGGACCACTTCAATTTGAACAACAAAGTGGAAGTGTTTTCTTAGGAAGAGATTATAATAAACCTCAACATTTCTCTAATGAAGTTGCTAATGAAATTGATATGGAAATGAGAAAAATTATCAATGACTGTCATGAAAAAGCAAAAGAAATTATAAGTAAGAATAAAGATTTATTAGAGTTAATTGCTAATGCATTATTAGAATATGAAACATTAACAAAAGAGCAAATTGATTATTTAGTTAAAAATGGAAAAATGCCAGAAGAAGATGATGAGACTAGTTATGAAAAAATGTCTGTTACTAAACTAAAAGAAATTGCTAAAGAAAAAGGAATTAAAGGATATTCTAAGATGAGTAAAGCAGAATTGTTAAAAGAATTAGATGAAGCAAACCATTAGTTTGCTTTTTTTTGGCATTTAAAGAAAAAGATAGTATAATATAATTTATATAGTTATAATTTGAAAGGATTGAAAGAGATGAAACTAAAATCAGGGGATATTGTTTGGCAAGAGAGAACAATGATTAATGGTAAAAATTATAAAGATAATAAGGATTGTAGAGTTTCAGTTGTTATTTTTTCTACTCAAATAGATGATGAAGAGGTTGTTTGTACTTGTCCACTTACTAATTCGATTGGTACAGCTCAGAGACAATCAGATTGTTATTATTCTCAATCTTATTTGGTTTTAGATGGTAGAAAATTTAGTTGTGTCAAACTTGATTCGGTGCGTTTATATCCAGCTAGTATTGTTCATACTTTAGGAATTAGTGTCAATGATATTCAAAATGAACAAATTACAGAAAAATTATTAGAATATCTTCAAAATACGAATCAAGATGATTTGTATTCTATTATTCAAAAAAATACAACCAGTTCTGTACATTCTAAAAATACATCAAGAATGGAGAAAAGAAGACGTAGAAGTTATCATAGAGAATTAGTTAGACAAGCAAAAAGGGCTAATCAGAAGGAGAGAATATAATGAGTAAGGAAGAGTTTATTTGGCGTGTTTTTGGAGTTTGTTCCATCCGCCAGTTAAGAGCAGAAGAAGATGCCATAGAAGAATATTTTTTTGACCATGAGTGGTCTCGTGAACAGATATTTGAATATCATCATTTTAAAGAAGATTTTATTAAAAAATATGGTTCTATTTGTGCTGGCCTTTGGTCTAGTGGTTATTTTTCAGCAATTTCTGCTGCCTATTTTGCTAGTCCTTTAGTAACGGATGATTTAGTATCGATGCTTATGTTAGGAACATTTACAGTTTCTTCTGCATTATTTGCTAGAAATTTACAGGAAAAGAGAGAGTTAACCGATTCTTATAATCAAAAAAATAAATCTTTAGGATTAACTTTTGTTAAGAAAAGGTAATTTATCTTTTCTTTTTTTTTAAATTGTGATATATTATGCATGCAAAAGAAGGAATGTTAGAATGGAAAAGCAAGATATTATTTTATCTTCACAGATTTTTTTTCATACGGATGAATTTCCTATGGTTTGCGATTATTCTAAATTATTAGAGCAATATTCTAATTTTTTAAGTTTGTTTTTGGATGCTAATTATATTTTTTATTATAAAAATATGTCTTATTTAGAATTGATTGTTGATGCGTTTCAATGTTGTCATGATTTTTATTTTCCTAAACCTGAAGAAATTGATTATCAAAGTTGTGGAGAACAAATATTAAATCAAGTTGCTATGTGGAAACAAAACCAAACTGAGACATTTTCATCGGATGAGATGGTTAATATTTTATCCTGGGCGTGTTCTTGTGAATTATTACAAATTTCTAATAATTTTGATATTCATGGAAATTCTGTAATAAGAAAAGTTATTGGTAATTGTTACCGAGTTTCTTCAGTGATTGAAGATGCCAATGATACTACGAAAAGGAGAATGTAATATGCAGTGGAAAATTGGAAATATATTTATCAAAAATCAAGTGGTTCTTGCACCTATGGCCGGAATTTGTAATTCTGCTTTTCGACGTATTTGTAAAGAAATGGGTTGCGGTCTTATTTATGCTGAAATGGTTAGTGATAAGGCAATTACTTTTCAAAATAAAAAGACGATAGATATGTTATATATGACAGAAGAAGAAAGACCATTGGTCCAACAAATCTTTGGTAGTGATAAAGAGTCATTTGTGGAAGCAGCAAAGTATATATATCAAAATATGCATCCTGATATTATAGATATTAATATGGGATGTCCTGTTCCTAAAGTTGCGGTTCGTGCGCAAGCGGGCTCAGCTTTACTTAAAAATCCAGAGAAGATATATGAAATAGTACAAGCAGTGGTTAATGCCGTGCCAATTCCTGTGACGGTTAAAATTCGTAGCGGTTGGGATCAGAATCATATCAATGCTGTAGAAGTTGCTAAGATTATAGAAAAAGCTGGTGCTTCAGCTATTTGTGTACATCCTAGAACTCGTAGTCAGGGATACAGCGGAAAAGCCGATTGGTCTATTATAAAGCAAGTAAAAGACGTAGTTTCTATTCCAGTCATTGGAAATGGTGATATTAAAACACCAGAAGATGCTAAGAGAATGTTAGATGAGACTGGTTGTGATGCTGTTATGATAGGTCGTGGAGTCTTAGGTAATCCATGGCTTATTCAAAATACTATTTCTTATTTGGAAAGTGGATATTATAATTCTGATATTAGTATATCTGATAAAATATCTATGATTTTGCATCATTTGGATTATTTAACACATCTAAAAGATGAACATATCGCAACCTTGGAAATTAGAAATCATATAGGGTGGTATTTAAAAGGAGTACCTGGAGGTAATAATGTTAAAAATAAAATCTATCAAACAACTAAAATTCGTGATATAATTTCTATATTGAATACATTTAAGGAGGAATTAGATGGCGAAGAGAAAAAAAGATAATGTTATTAATTCTAAAAAAGAAGAGAAAAAAGAAGAAAAGATTCAACTTATTTCTCAAGGAGAACAATTTGAAAAAGCTTTATTTGTTCAACGTTTTTTAGCTTTTTTAATAGATATTGTTCTTGTATCAGTTGTAGCTTCTTTTATTTCGTATCCTTTTTTAGATATGGATTCTATTCAGAAATTAAATGAATCTAGTGTAGAAGTAATGGAAAATTATACTAATGGAAAAATTGATGAGAAAGAGTATTTTAATGAAAGTTCTACAATTAGTTATGAATTAGCTAGAAAACAAGGCGTTAATACTTTAGTTATTATCTTTTTAAATATTTTATATTTTGTTGTATATCAGATTAAAAATAATGGACAGACTTTAGGAAAGCAAATATTAAAAATTAGGGTTGTAGATAGTTCTCATGGTGATTTATCTATGAATCAAATGATTTTCAGAGCTTTAATTATCAATTCTATTTTATTGGACATGATTAGTTTTGGAGTTTTAATTTTTGCTAACCAAAGTAGCT
This sequence comes from uncultured Bacilli bacterium, assembly GCA_944364005.1. The sequence continues at coordinate 4,705 of CALVVW010000060.1, forward strand.
ATTTTTATGGAGTGTCTTTTTTAATGTTTATTCAGTTCTGTATTTTGTCAGTTAGTACTTTTATGATTATGTTTGGTAAGAATAGACGTGGACTTCATGATTTAGTTGCTCATACTGATGTTGTTCGATGTAATGTAGTAAAGGAGATGGAAACATGCGAGAATTAAGTGAACAAGAAATTGTTAGAAGAGAAAAATTAAAAAATATTAAGAACCCTTATCCAGAAAGATTTGAAGTAAATTATGAATTATGTGATGCTAGTCAATTAGAAGATGGTGTTACAGGTGTTCGTGTTGCTGGGCGTATTATATTAATGCGTAAAATGGGTAAAATGAGTTTTTTAACCATTGGAGATATTAAAGGAAAAATTCAGATTTCAGTTAAATTAGATATGGTTGGAGAAGAGGCTTATCAAGATTTTAAATCTAATTATGATATTGGAGATTTTATTGGAGTAGAAGGTGAGACGTTTACTACTCATACTGGAGAAAAAACTGTTAGAGCTAGTAGTATTACTTTTTTAGGAAAAGCACTTAAACCTTTACCTGAGAAATTTCATGGTGTTGAAGATGTAGAGACAATTTATCGTGAAAGATATTTAGATTTAATTATGAATGATGAATCTAAGAAGAAATTTTTATTTAGAAGCCGTTTTATTCGTGAAATTAGAAATTATTTAGATGATGCAGGATATATTGAAATTGAAACTCCTATTTTAAACAATAAAGCAAGTGGTGCTAGTGCTAAACCGTTTATTACTCATCATAATGCATTAGATATTGACTTATATTTAAGAATTGCCCCTGAAACGTATTTAAAACGTGCTGTTGTTGGAGGGTTTACCAAAGTATTTGAAATTGCAAGATGCTTTAGAAATGAAGGAATAGATGCCACTCATTTACAAGATTTCACGATGATAGAAGGTTATGCTGCATTTTATAATTATAAAGATAATATGAAGTTTTTGAGAGAAATGCTTCAATCTATTATTATGAAATTATTTGGTACTCTAGTTATTACTGTTGGTGATAAAGAAGTAGATTTGAGTGGTGAATGGGAAGCTGTTAGTTTTCGTGATTTAATTTTACGTTATAGTGATATTGATATTAAAGTTTATGATACTAAGGAAAAATTATTAGAAAAAATAAGAGAAGATGGTATTGAAATTGATAGTGAAACGCCACTTGAAAATTTAGGCTATGGTAACTTGGTGGATCAACTATATAAAAAAGTTGCTAGAGTACATATTGTGAATCCAATTTTCTTAACAGAACATCCAATCAGTTTAAGTCCTCTTGCTCGTGCTAATGATGATGATCCTACTATTACTGATCGTTTTCAACTAGTTATAAATGGTGCTGAGATTATTAACGCTTATTCTGAACTTGTTGATCCTGAAGAACAAGCTCGTCGTTTAGAAGAACAAGCAAGACTTAAAGCACAAGGTGATGAAGAAGCTATGCCTATGGATTATGATTATATATCTGCTATGGAATGTGGTATGCCACCAATTAGTGGATGGGGAATGGGAATTGATCGTGTAGTACAGTTACTAACTAATTCACAAAATATTAAAGATGTTATTTTATTTCCATTAATGAGACCAAATAATGAAAATAACGAAGACTCAGAATAGAGTCTTTTTTCTTTATATTTCACTAAAATTTCATAAAAAAAGGAGTCAAATGCTTGTAAATTTTTTTTTATCTAAGTATAATGATAATGGGAGGTTAATTATGAAAAAACATAATACATTTAAAGTCGTTCTAATTACTATTTTAGTGTTAGTATTACTTACTTGGATATTACCTGCTGCTTATTATTCAGGAAGTTATATTGACCAAGGACGCGTTCAAATGGGAATCTTTGATTTATTCAACTATCCTGTAACAGCTATTTCATATTTTGGTTATATAGCTATGTATGTATTAATTGTTGGAGGATTTTATGGTGTTCTAAATAAAATTGGAGCATATCGCACTATGTTGGATAAATTAGTTTCCAAATTTAAAGGTAAAGAAGTAGTCGTTTTATCTATTATGATGGTACTAATTTCTAT
>CALVVW010000061.1 GCA_944364005.1 uncultured Bacilli bacterium
GCATATTCAACTTGTTTTTTTAACTTTTCTAATTCTTCATCTATCAGTGGTGGTTGTTCTTCTTTAGGCACTTCATTTGTTGTAGATTCTTGTTTTTCTTCTTGAACTTGATTTTTTTCATCATTTTGTTCTGCTTTAACAGGTTGGTTACTTTCATTTTTTTGAATATTAGAATTTTTTTCTTGTGTCTTTTCTTGAATAGTTTCATTACTTTCACCAGTATTTTCCTCTATTTCATCAATGATTTCACTTGTTTCTGTTTCTTGCTCTTTTTCAACATTCTTTTCATCATCAAGTTCCTGATTTTCTTCTACTACAACATCATTTACTATGTCTTTCTTTTCTACTTTTTCAATAAAATCGTTGAAAAGAAAAGATATTCCAACACTACTCAAAATAAGAATTATACTGACTGAAAAAAGTATTTTCTTGCCCATATCTATCACTCCTTTAGTGATATTATAATCTAAACTTTTTAATCTTGCACTTCTACAATTTTCTTTCAGTTAGTAAATAACAGTTAGTAATATATACTAGGGTGGATTGTAAGGAGGGATTTGTGGAATACAAACTCCCATTATCTTGCATCCATAGACTTTTGTCTTTGCAAGTGTTTGTTATAAAATTCAATCGCATTCACAACATAATCTTCAATTTTTTTATCTTCAATGTTTTTTGGGAGTACACTTCTTATTCTGTTTTCATTGAATTTCATTTTGGGAATCTGATTAGGCTTATCTTCTGACATTATACTATCAATAATTTCTTCTGTAAGTTTTCCATCTTGACTTAATTTTTTCATTTTAATTGCCTGTGCGTGAGATGGAGTGCAACTATTGTAGTCTATGCAATCCAACAAAAAGTATTGTTCTTCTTTTGTTAGATAAGACAATTCTATTGCAGGAAGAAAAGCAATATCTTTATTATCTACTTTATCAAGTAATTCTGGTACTAATTCAGTTAGCCTAATATATCTTTGAACTTGTCTGCCACTTTCATTATACTCTTTACCTACTTCATCAGCAGTAGTCAACTTCTCGACAGCCTGTCGAGAAGTTAAATCATTTCTTTTTCCTTGATGACTAAGTGCTTCTAATTTCATTTTGTATGCAAAGGCTTTTTCACTAGGCAAAATTTCTTCTCTTTGAATATTGCTATCTACCATTATAATAGTTGCTTCATCATCTGTTAATTCTCTTACTATACAAGGTAAGGTATCTTTATTGGCTAATTCACTTGCCCTTTTTCTTCTATGTCCAGAAATCATTTCATATCTTCCATTAGGCTTTGGTCTTACTAAAGCAGGAACAAGAACTTTATTTTCTTTAATGCTATCTCGCATTTTTTCCATATCTTCATTGTCTATAACCTTAAATGGATGATTTGGAAAATCGTCAATATCTGTAATTTTTATATCAACTACTTTTTCTAAACTAGCAATATTTCTTTCTTCTTCTGTCGTAAAAAGGTCATCTAACTTTGGTAGTGGCATTTTTGATAGGCTCTTTGCCATCGTTAAGCACCTCCTTTGCGAATGAAGAATATGCTTCTGCTACTAATCCATTTTTATCATAAGAGAAAATGCTTTCTCCTTGTGAAGTAGATTCAGCAGTTTTAATAGCACGAGGTATTTGAGTATTATATAACTTTAACATACTCCCATAATTTTCTGTTATCTGTTTCTCTATTTCTTTTGAAAGATTAGTTCTTCTATCAACTAATGTTAATAATGCTCCATCAATTTTTAGTGTAGGGTTTATTTGTCTTCTTACTTTGTTTATTATTTTAAACAAATCAGTCATTCCTCTTAACGCAAAATACTGACTTTGAACTGGAATAAGAACACTATCTGCACTTGCGAGAGCATTTATAGTAAGCATACCTAAACTTGGCTGACAATCTAAAAGTATATAATCATAATCATTTCTTACAACAGATAAACAATTTCTTAAAGTATATTCTCTACTCATAGCATAGGCTAATGAATTTTCTAACGCCGACAGATTTAAACTAGAAGGAATTAAATCTACATTTTCTTTATGGTGCAATATACATTCTTTTGTTTTAATTTCATCATCATTCATTGATTGTTCCATTAAGTCTGATAAAGTGTATTTTAATTCATCTGAGTTGTACCAACCTGCATAGGTCGTTAAATTACTCTGTGGATCAACATCTACTAACAAGACTTTTTTTCCCTGTTTTGCTAATGCTACTCCAAGATTAAAAGTAGTAGTTGTCTTACCAACGCCACCTTTTTGATTTGTGATAGCAATTACCTTGCACTTACTTTCTTGCATATATTCTCCTCCTTTCTTTTAAATTTAGCCATTCTACAATTAAGCAAAATGGCTATGTATGGGCATAAAAAAAGAACTGACTATTTTATCAGTTCTGAATATGTATATGTATTATCTATTTATTTTAAGTAAAAGTTCATCAATAGGATTAGTATATCGCCCTTGTTTTATTATTTCATTTCTAAATTCTATTAAAGACTTTATTATTATTTCAATTTCATTGCTATATATAGGCAATTTAATTTTTTTGTTTTTCATTTAAATCACTCTCCTTATGATAGATATGGTTTTTCTACTGTTTTAGGAATATCTAATGAATTAGCATATTGTTCAAATCTATCTACTGTATCACTCTCCATCTTATTAGTTACTCTAACATATATATTATAAGTAGTTTGTATAGTAGAATGCCCTAATCTTTTAGAAACTGCTTTTATGTCTGCACCACTTTCAATTAATTTAGTTGCGTGTGTATCTCTAAAATCGTGAAATCTACTGTTTATACCTAATTCATAATGAATTACCTTAAAAGCATATTTAGGTGAATCTGTTCCTAGAAATTGCCCATTTTCTTTAACAAATACCAAATTAGCCTCTGGTAATGATACTTCTAATTCTGCTTTTGCTTCAATTAATTTTATTTCTTCTTTGTTAGTTATTTCATTTAACACTCTTTTTTCATAATAACATAAATAAGAATCACCATAAAATTTTCTGTTTTCCTCTTGTTCTTTTTTATATTCTTTTAGTGCATTTATTAAAGTATCACCAATAGAAATAGTTCTTTTACTTTGTGGATTTTTACAATCACCATAATACCAAATTCCAACCGAATGACCTTTTGTTATATTTTTTCTTTTTGGTAGTCCATATTGATTCTTTTTAATAATATTCTTGTTTATTGTTAGTGTTTTATTTTCAAAATCTACACAATCCCAAGTTAATGCATAAACTTCAGATACTCTCATACCTGTATAATATGCTGTTAGAAATGAATAATAGATTGAATGTGTTCCTTTAAATCTTTCTAATATTCTTTCAAATTCTTCTTGTGTAAAAATATGTGCTGGATCACTGCTAATTTTATCTATTCTTGGTGAATGTACGTGTTCTGCAGGATTATTATTTATATAATTTAGAGTATAACAAGCATATTTTAAAGAACCTTTCACAACTTTTAATATGCTTGACATATAATTTTTTGAAAAGGCATTTTCTACATAAATTTTATTAATAAATTCTTGTAATAATCTAGTATCTAATTGCCATAGTTTATAAAACCCTATTTTAGGTTTTACGTGATTTTTAATAATATTTAAATAAGACATTGTAGTTGAGTAATGCAAATTAAAATTAGCATAAGTATCTATCCAATAATCTAAAAAATCTGCATACGACATATTTTCTCTCAATTGTGTTTTAGTTCCATTATAATAAAAATCATTATATGCTTTTGCTCCTTCTTTAAAAGCCTCTGCTTTTGTCGGATAACCAGACTTTGTTATCCATTTTCTTGTACCCTCTACTGTTGCAATTTCAAATCGGTATTCATATACCTTACCACGTTTTCTTACGCTTACCATAATTATCTCTCCTTCACTAAATTTAATTTAATGAACGAAAAAATGTTAGCATTGCGAATGCTAACATTTAAAATAACTATGTCCACACAACTTTGTCCACGTAGATTTTTCCTTGATTTATATAGGTTTCAACTTACTTTGTCCACAAAATTATACTTACGTGGACAAATCGTGGACATTTTGTCCTCTGTGGACAAAATTCTTAATTCTTTAAATTTTCATAAATCCTTATTTTATAAGGGTTTACTCAATTATTTTCCACAACAGTTTTTGTACTTTTTGCCACTTCCACATGGACATGGATCATTTCTACCTATTTTATTCACCCTCTTAGGAGCAGCTTTTTCTTTTTCTTTCCCATCATTTGCTTTTCCATCAAGAGTTTGTTTTCTTACAACATTTTGTCTAATTTCCGCATTTAGTAAGAATGTAGCAGTTTGCGCTTCAATTCTCGTAAGTAAATCTTCAAATAATTCAAAACCTTCCATTGTATAAGCTTGAACAGGATTCACTTGACCATAACCACGTAAACCAATACCTTCCTTTAAGTGTTCCATAGCACTCATATGATCCACCCAATTAGAATCAATAACCCTTAAACTAATTGCTTTCTCAAAATCGCTACTTACAGGAACATCTTTAATCTTATCTTCATAATCTTTGATAACTAAATCAGTGATAAACTTCTCAGTTTCTTCATCATTTAAATCTTTAATATCCACAAACTTTAAATTATTTTTCTTCAAATAATTATTATTTATATATTCTGTAATATCATCTTTATCAGCTTCTGTTAAATACCCCTCTGGTTCAATATGACCTACACAAACATCATGAATAACATTTTTAAATGTTTCAAGCACTCTCTCATGGATAGAATCCATATCAAGTATCTCATTACGTCTAGCATAAATAATTTCTCTTTGCTCATTTAATACATTATCATAATCTAACAAACTTTTACGAATATCATAGTTATTTCCTTCAACTTTCTTTTGAGCAGACTCAATAGAACGAGTTAATGCTTTACTTCTTATCGCTTGATCACCAACACCAAGACTTTCTAGCATTGATTTAATTCTATCCGTACCAAATCTTCTCATAAGGTCATCTTCAAAAGAAACAAAGAATTGACTCATACCAGGATCTCCCTGTCTACCTGCCCGACCACGCAATTGGTTATCGATACGACGAGACTCATGACGTTCAGTTCCAATTACACATAAACCACCAAGTTCTCTAACGCCTTCACCAAGTTTAATATCGGTACCACGACCAGCCATATTTGTTGCAAGAGTAATAGCACCCTTTTCTCCTGCTTTTGCAATAATTTCTGCTTCTCTCTCATGATTCTTAGCATTTAACACTTCATGTTTCAAATTAGCTTTTTTAAGTAAACTACTTAAAAGCTCATTAGCTTCTACACTAATAGTACCAATAAGTATTGGTCTACCTGTAGCATGTATTTCCTTAACCGTATTAATAATCGCTTTATATTTAGCTTTTTGATTCGCATAAACAAGGTCTGCTAAATCTTCACGAATAACAGGTTTATTTGTAGGAATCTGTATAACATACATATTATAAATATTACGGAACTCTTCTTCTTCTGTTTTAGCAGTACCAGTCATACCAGATAACTTATTATACATCCTAAATAAATTTTGGAATGTGATGGTAGCCATTGTTTTAGTTTCAGTATTAATCGTAACTCCTTCTTTAGCTTCAATTGCTTGATGCAAACCTTCACTAAATTGTCTACCTTGCATTAAACGACCAGTAAACTGATCAACAATAACTACTTTATCATCTTGAACAACATAATCTACATCTTTTTTAAACCCATAATTAGCTTTTAATGCTTGAGTTAAATGATGTACTAATGCTGTATTATCAATATCATATAAATTTTTTAGATGAAAAAACTCTTCAACTTTTTTACTTCCCTCTTCTGTTAGAGAAACACTTTTAGTTTTAGCATCAATAACAAAATCATCAGTTTCTTTAAGTCTTTTAACTGCTCTATCAGCATCAATATATAAATTGTTTGATTGCATTCTTCCCCCTGAAATAATTAAAGGAGTTCTAGCTTCATCAATCAAAATAGAATCCACTTCATCAACAATACAATAATTTAAAGGACGTTGTACTCTTCTTTCAGCTTGTACAACCATATTATCTCTTAAATAATCAAAACCAATTTCATTATTTGTAGAATAAGTAACATCAGCTTGATAAGCTTCTTGCTTCTCTTTAAAGCTCAATTCTCTCATATTAAGCCCAACTGTTAATCCTAAGAATCGATAAATATTACCCATCCATTCTGAGTCACGTTTTGCAAGAAATTCATTAACTGTAACAATATGAACACCCTTACCAGTTAAAGCATTTAAATAAGTAGGCATAGTCTCTGTCAAAGTTTTACCTTCACCAGTCTTCATTTCTGCTATATTGCCAAAATGTAGAGCTAAACCACCAAGTATTTGCACATAATAAGGCTTCTCACCAATTACACGATAAGCAGCTTCTCTTGCTGTTGCAAAAGCTGGAACAATTAGATCATCAAGAGACTTACCATTTTCAAGATCTTTCTTAAATTCCTCTGTTTTAGCCTTTAATTCATCATCACTTAATTTAGAATATTCAGGATCTAAAGCGACTATTTCATCAGCTATTTTCTCAAATCTTTTCAACTCTTTATATTCTGTATCAAATAGTTTTCTAAAAAAACTCATATATAATCACCTTCCATAACAAAGATTATACCATATTTAACTTGGATATGCCAT
>CALVVW010000062.1 GCA_944364005.1 uncultured Bacilli bacterium
CTTTTTTAGGATAAGGAATTTCTAATTTTTCAAATAAAATTTTAGAAAGTTGGGCTGGAGACATAATATTAAAAGTAGTTCCAGCTAATTCGTAAATTTCTTGCTCTAAAGCATCCATTTGACTCTTTAAATCAGCTTCTATCTTCTCTAAATAAGGAACATCAACCAAAATACCTGTTAATTCCATATCAGCTAGCACTCTAGATAACGGCATCTCAATCTTTTGAAATAAATCCAATTCATTATTTTTACCTAACTCCTCTAACAACTGATTTCTAGTATCATAAATAAATTTAGCTTTACGGCAACATACATCTCTTAATACCTCTGGCATCACTTCTTTAGGACGCTTTTCTGAACCAAATAAATCATCGTAAAGAGGAAGCGATACATCAAATGCCTGTGCTACATAGCTAATATCATCTTTAACTACATAATCAAGTAAATAAGTAGCAATCATAGTATCAAAAGTAACATTAGAAATCTGTATTCCTAAAGAATGAAGTACTACAATATTCTTCTTTAAATCATAAGTGTATTTAAAACTAGAATTAGAAAACAAATTACGATGTTCCTCTAACTCTTCTTTAGAAAGATAATAACCAGAAACACCATCATAAATACCAACACCTAAGACTTCACTCTTACTATAAACAGTCCCTCTAGTTTCTACATAAAAAGAAAATGTATTAGAAGTAAGTTTTTCTACTGGTAAAATAGAAATACCTTCATCTTTTTTTACTGACGTTGCTGCATCATCTGTCAAATGATACTTCTTAAGTAAAGAATGAAATTCAAACTCTTGTAATAACTCTGTAAATTTCTCTGAATTTTCTCCGGTATACTTACAATCCTCTATAGTAAAGTCAAGAGGAACTTCTCTATATATAGTAGCAAGATCATAACTCATATAAGCACTTTTTTTATCATTTTCTAACTTTTCTCTAGTCTTGCCAGACACTTCATCAATATGAAGATATAGATTATCTAAACTTTGAAACTTAGAAAGTAAATTAATAGCCGTCTTTTCCCCTATTCCTTTTACTCCAGGAATATGATCACTACTATCTCCCATCAACGCTTTTAAATCAATCATACGAATAGGAGGAACTTGATAAGTTTTAATAAACTCATCCTTAGTCATTATAATATGGCCACTTTGTTTTAATAACTTAACATCTACTTTATCACTAATAAGTTGTAACAAATCTTTATCACTACTAACAATAGTCGCAACAAAATCATCACGATGCTCAACTTCTAAAGAAAGTGTACCAATAATATCATCAGCCTCATAATTATCAATTTCAAAATGCTTAATACCCTGAGCATCTAATATTTCTTTTGCTTTAGGAAATTGTAATCGTAACTCATCTGGCATTTCACTACGACCCGCTTTATATTCATCATATTTATCATGACGAAAAGTCTTACCTTTATCAAAAGCAACCATAATATAAGAAGGCTTTTCCTCTTGAATAATTTTATTCATCATATTAATAAAACCATATAAAGCATTCGTAGGAAAGCCTTTTGAATTTTTCATAATAACACCTTGATAAGCAGTTGCATAAAAACTACGAAATAATAAATTATTACCATCTACTAAAATAATTTTGTTCATTCTACATCACCTGTTAATATTATAACATAAAACCCTATGCATTACTTACCAAAATTGAGTGAAACACTGCTGTTAGTATTTCTAAAATTATCACCTACCTTATCTAAGCGCTCAATTCTATCTGTTGCCAAAAACAAACATAAAGTAATCAAAGAATAAAGAAGAAATAAAAAGAACCCTTCCTTTGCCATTTGTTTAATTTTCATACACATCTCTCCCTTCTTACAGTTCAAGTATATATCATACAATTGTTCGTGTCAAGAGGTTTTTAAAACATTTGTTTGACATTTTACATAAGAAATGTTAAACTGTTATAAAGGAGGCAAGAGTATATGGAAAAATTAACAACAAAGCAAGAATTAATTTTACAAATCATCAAAAAATGGATTGCAAACTATGGTTATCCTCCAACAGTAAGAGAAATTGGTGAAAAAGCCCATCTAAACTCCCCTGCTACCATTCATTTTCACCTAACAAAATTAGAAGAAAAAGGATATATCCATAAAGGAAATGGAAAAAATAGAACGATTGAAGTATTAGTACCAAATGAATATATAGAAAAAGATGATAATATTGTAGAAGTTCCTCTACTAGGAAAAGTAACAGCAGGAAATCCTATTGAAGCAATAGAAACACCAGATGAATATTTTGCTCTACCAACCAATCTTTTCACAACAAGAAATGAAATATTTACTTTAAAAGTCAGTGGCGAATCCATGATTAATGTAGGAATTTATGATGGAGATATTTTAATTGTAGAAAGAAAAAACACTGCCAACAATGGAGATACCGTAGTAGCCATGAACGATAACAACGAAGTAACAGTAAAAACATTCTATAAAGAAAATGGTTATTTTAGATTACAACCAGAAAATGATACAATGGATCCAATCATATTAAAAAATGTAACAATTCTAGGAAAAGCAATCGGATTATATAGAAAATTCTAAATACTGAATTATTTCAGTATTTTTTATTTTAAAATCATAAGGTTTACCAAATATATTTAGATATGATATATATATTAAAAAATACTGCCACAAAAAAATAATAGCTGACACTTAGCTATTATTTTTCATATCATCAATAAATTGTCTAACCACATAACTTGCAATCAAAAGACCTGCACTACTAGGCACGAAAGCCGTAGAACCTAATTCTTTAACATCAGCAGGTAGTTCACTTGAAAATAAAACTGGAATAGATCCTGAAATATGATTATCTTTAACATACTTCCTTAATATTCTAGCAAGCGGATCGTTATAAGTTTTAGAAAGATCAGTAATCTCTAACAATTCTGGTCGAAACTTCTTTGCTGTCCCTAAGCAAGTAAGAAAAGGAATACCTCTTTCTTTACAAAAAGATAAAACAGCTTTTTTCGTAGAAACAGTATCACATGCATCTACAAAAAAATCATAGCAACACTCTTCTAAGATAGAAAAATTATCTTCATGTAAAAAATAAGGATAAACTTCTACCTGACAATTAGGATTAATATCTAGAATACGTTTTTTCATAACATCAACTTTGTATTGTCCTATCGTAGAATGAAGAGCAATAATCTGCCGATTAATATTAGTAGTATCTACACAATCAGCATCCATTAAAATAATATGTCCGACTCCACTTCTAGCAAGTCCTTCGCAAACATATCCACCTACTCCACCAACGCCTAAAACGAAAACAGACTTATCACCTAAAGTCTGCATAGCTTCACTACCAATTAAAGCTTCCAATCTAGTAAAACAATTAGGCTGTCTTTCCATAATCCTTTACCTCTAAAGTAACTTCATTTGGCATTTTAATTTTTTGTTTTGCCTGTTCAAAATCAATAGGTATATTTTGAGCAGAAACTGTATTTTCCCTTTTCTTATCCGTTCTAATAAGTTGATAAGGACTATTATAAAGTAGATGATGAACAAGAGATAATCTAGAATATATCTCTTGATTTGTTTGTGCCATATGATAATATTTTTTTAAATTACGATAATCTTGAGTATTCAACGGTTCTAAGGTTTGAAGTGTGGATTGTAAGGTAGCTTCTGGAAGTGTCGTGTCACTAATAACAGTACAATTAAAATGATTTAAAAATTCTAAAGTCTGATATAAATCAGCAATACCTGCACGTTCAAATAATACTGGCCATCTATTTCTATCCTGTTCTGTCTTGATAATTTGCTGAAGTCTAGCAATCTTTTCTTGTGTTAAATATTGTCCTAACCCGATTTTTTCAAAAGATAAATAACGTCCACGTCTAACATTAGGAATCTCTTTCCTCATATCAGTAATCACATTTGCATATAAATTATCTAGTGCAGGATTAATAAATTTAGGTGGTTGTTTTACTTGATAAACATCATAACGATTAGATTCTGCTTCTTCTCTAGTAGTCACTAAAAAATCATTTTGACTAATCAAAGAAGTATTACGAATAAAATTAACTACACCACTATCATCTTGTTGATAACTAGAATCTGAATAATTATGTTGATTAACAACAACATCACTTTCTTTGGTATTTTCTAAAACCACACTATTATGAATTTTTTTAGCATCTTTTAAACTAACATGCACGTTCATAACACGATTCCGATTTACGATTGGTAACACTAACATAGCCATTTCACCTCGTGGGCTTATTATACCATAAAGCATAAAAAAAATCAAGGAAAACGTCCTACCCAACGATAAAACCTGCATATTTACAGGTGGGTGTTCGTACGTTATCTTTAGGATCCCTACCTACAATGAGAAGGTCTTCAACACCGATAACTGATCGGAACTCCCGTATCGTCACTTTAGTCGGTTTTATATGAGAGTAGTTCTCGTATTTCCTTGACACCTATAGTATACCACACTCCAAATAAAACATTCAACAAATTTAACACAATTAGACAATAAGAATAAATTATAACAGGTGATACTATGTATTATAATAAAGAAGGATATACTATTTACTATGAAAAATATGGACAAGGAGAAAATAAAATTTTAATATTACCAGGCTGGGGAAATACCAGAAAAACTTTTGACTATCTAATCAACTGGTTACAAGAAAACTTTACTATATATATTATCGACTACCCTGGATTTGGAAACAGTCCTTTTCCAAATCGTGATTTAACGATTTATGACTATACTAATATGATTAGAAATTTTATGACAGATACCAACATCATAAATCCTATAATTATTGCTCACTCTTTTGGAGGTAGAATCGCAACACTTCTAACAGGATACTATAAAGAAAAAATTGATAAACTAATTTTAATTGATATCGCAAGTATCAAAAGAAAAAAATCCATCAAAGTCTGGTTAAAAGAAAAAACATATAAATTACTAAAACTAATTAAGAAAATCTTACCTAAAAAACGAAAAGATAAATATCATCAAAAACTATTAAAACTATTTGGTTCTAAAGACTATAAATCTCTACCAAATGAAATGTTAACAACTTTCAGAAATGTTGTAAATGAAGACTTACGATATTATCTACCTTATATAGAAAACGAAACTCTACTAATCTGGGGAGAAAAAGATATAGATACACCTCTAAAAGATGCTAAATTAATACAAAAGAAAATTAAAAATTCTGCTTTAATTGTTTATCCTAATGCAACACACTACTCCTACTTAGAATATCCTATATTAACTTATAATATAATAGAAAAATTTCTATTAGAAAAAGATAAATAACAATATTAAAACGAATGACTTTAACTAGAAAAATCATTCGTTTTATTTTAACAAAAATAACTTTCATAATACCCGGTGTTGTTAACAATAGATGAAAATTATCTTTCTGAGATTCGAAAAAACAGGAACTATATTTAAAATCAGCAATCTTCACCTCCATAATTTTCACTTTTAAAATTTTTTCTAATAACAGAACAAGTAAATCCTTATTAGATTCCTGCATAAAAACTTCTTTAAAAACCAAATAATTTTGACAAGTATAAAATTTTGTAATAACAATCACCTCCAATTATATTATTATAGAAAAAGCCAAACATCCAGCAAAAAAAGAAAAAAAAGGTTATAAAACCTTTTTTTATAAAATATTACTGCATATTATCCTCATCTATAACAACTAATTTACCATGATAATGATAATTTAAATATTCTAAAGGTGTACTATCACTAACCCAAATCTTTATTTGATAGGTCCTTTTTTCATATGGTTCCAAATAAGAAGATAATAAAACCGGAGAAACTAAACTAGTATCAGTAAAAGTTAAAACGTTAGAATCTTCTATCTGATAATGTAAATATTGATAAGGAAGTTGCCATTCATCACATTGATCTTCCTGTACTCTAGCATAATCTTCTTGTAAAACAATCTGGAAATTTTCTCTTTTATCAGAAGTATTTTCAATATGGACACCATAAGAAATTGTATTTAAGCCATCATCATCACTCATAGGAGTTAAAGGTGTCAAATTAACGATATTTCCAAGACTTTCACCAATTTGATTAAAAGATACGGAAAAGTTACCAACAGTTGTTGTATTATATTTTTTAGGATCACGAACAGCAGAAAAGACAAAATATAAACTAACGATAATAATTGCTAAAGAGACAACAACACAACAAACAGTAAGTTCTACTTCACGGGCTTTCATTCTAGCAAGTAAATGACCAACATGAGCACCCTCTCCATGCTTAATGTCAGAAATCTTTAACTTTTTAGTAAGTTTTTTTCGTTTTACTTTTTTAACAGCTTTCTCTTCTTTCATATTCTCATATCCTTTATTACAAGTATAACAAAACTAAAAAAGGAAAACAAGAATGAAAAAAGAATTATCCAAAGATTATAAATGGAAATAATAAGTGTCCGCACATCTAATTACCTAAGTGTAAGTGATTTTATTGATTTAATAGTAACATG
>CALVVW010000063.1 GCA_944364005.1 uncultured Bacilli bacterium
ATTATATATCAAAACAATGTATTTTTAAAGACTAAAATAAAAAAGGTATTTCTACCTTTTTTACTTGTTATTATGATTTATTAATTAAATCTTTTTTTCATTGTATAACCTAATCCAAATGTTCCAGCAATCATCATAACTAATAATGCTACTACATTAACATCTGCTGTATCAGGGTTTGCAGCTTTTACTTCTTCAAGTGCAACCAAAGCACTTTCAATATCTGCTGCCATTTTGTTTACTTCATCTTGTTCTAAAATTGTTTTATCATATTTAACTGAATTAATTGCTACAGTTAATTTCTTTAATGATTCTTCTGTATATAAATCTTTATTAAGCTTGTTAGCTTTATCAATTAAAGCATTAACTTTAGTATAATCAGCTTTAGTGATTGCAATTTCACCTTTTCCTATTACTTCGCCAGTAACTTTGCCAGCTGTAATAGTGATTTTCCCACCTACAACATCTTCAATATCACCATTAATAGTTCCACCATTTATTGTAAATTCAGGTAATTTTGTTGGAGTTCCATCAACATCAATTTTTACATTACCATTAATGATTGCATTATCAGAAATAACAGTGCTTACTTGATTGTATTTATCATCCCAACTTAATGTATAAATTGCCTTCGACCCTTCTGTTTTAGCATTTAAAGTTCCACCATTCATTGTTAATTGACCCCAATTTTGAATAGCACTACCAGTTTCATTTTCTGTAGTAACTACTCCACCAGTCATATTGATAACACCGTTGTCATCATTCTTTAAAGCGATGAAACCATTAACAATTTCTCCACCTTTCATATTGAAAGTAGCTTGTAAGTTACGAATTGCTGAACTAAATCCAGAAGTTCCAAAAACTTTACCGCCTTCCATAGTGAATGTTCCACCATTGTTATCCAATACATACCATGAATTTCCACCATTAGTTTTTGGATCAGTACCTGCTTCTTTAGAACGAATTAATGTACCATTTACTAAAGTAGCTGTTCCATTATTTACTAAAGCTCCTCTTCCATGAGATACATTATCTAATGTACCATTTCCAGTAATAGTAAGTGTGCCCTTATTAGTAACTGTATGACTTCCTTCCTTATTTGTTAAAGTATATCCAGCTAAATCTAAAGTAATTGTAGAATTCTTAGCAATTTCTACACTTTCTGTAACATTTTTTAATAATGTTACTGTTTTGCCGTTTGCATTGTTGATAGCTTCTTGTACTGTAGCATATTCTATATCACCAACTATAGCAACTGCATTATCTAACGCATATACAGTTGGCACGATGAACATACTAGCAGCCATCATAATAACAAAAAACATTACCTTTTTCATATTATCATCCTTTCTTTGGCTATCTTAATTATAACATATGTTTCTATAAAAATATCATCTAATTTTGTCTTTTTTTACCTTTTTGTCATTTTTCTAATTTTTTCTTTACAGTCGTGATATAATTTATAAGAGGTGGACTATGAAAAAAAATATAAACCGCGAGCAATATCAAAAAAAATTAAGGCGAAAAAAAAGAAGATTAAGACCACGTCTTTGGTTTTTTTTAGTATTAGTAACTATCTTTATAACCATGATAATATATTCATGTTCTACACTTTTTAATTGGAATCAAGATAATAAAGATGTTAAAAAAATTGAAGAAGTTATTGAAAATAATGTTCAACCAGTTGAAAAAAAAGAACAAGGTAATTTGGTTAATCCTCCAACAGAAAAAGATAGCGATTATTGGTATTATGTAAATGTTCCATTCTATGATGTTGATTTTTCTAAACTTTTAAAGAAAAATCCTGATACAGTCGCCTTTATTCATGTACCAAACACAAATATTAACTATCCTATCGTTCAAACAAATGATAATGAGTATTATTTGAATCATGCTTTTGATAAAAGTAAAAATGATGCTGGTTGGGTCTATATGGATTATCGTAATTCTAGTAATTTTTCTAATGATAATACAATTATTTATGGACATGGCCGAGTTAATAAAACTGTTTTTGGATCTTTAAAAGATACTTTAACCGATAAATGGCAAAGTGATAAAAGTAATTATGTAATTCAAATTTCTACTCTAACTACTAATTTTGTTTATCAAATATTTTCTATTTATACAATAAAAAGTGAAAGTTATTATATCACCCCAGCCTTTTCAACAACCGAAAAAAAAGAGAATTGGCTTTCTACTATGAAAAAAAGAAACATTGCTCCTATTGATACTAACATTAATGTTAATGATAAAATTATTACTTTATCTACTTGTCAAAATAATAATGGAGGTAGAATAGTAGTTCAAGGAAAACTAATAAAAGAGCAACCAAAATAAAATCAAATAATTTAACAAAAAAACAAGTATAAATCTATTCGATACTTGTTTTTTTGGGCTTTTTTACATATTGCCTAGATAATTCTAATACTTTTTTACGAGGCTCTTTTGTTTTTCTACAGTTTCAGGAGCAATAGAAGCTGCCAAATCAGTTTTACCTTTATCACCCATACAATTACGTCAGTTATAACTCTCCTAAAACTTTTATCATAATCTGTAGCAACCATTCGTTGGTCTTCTAAAGGTTTAACATTTTCTGCTTGAAAATTATTTAAAGTTATTTTTACACCTCTTATTATTTGCTTATAATTATTTCTTCTATCGTCAAAACCTTTTCTTACAATTGTTAATGTATTGGAAATACTCCAACTTTTTCTTTTTTCACCTAGTCTATTCAATATGTATAAAAGGTTAAAATCAGCTTTTGTACACAATGATAACCTATTATTTTTAAATTTTACTTCTTTATCAGCTTTATTATGTATTGTTTCAAAATAGAGATTTTGCATTTCTTGCGGTATTTTTTTTCATTTTCTAATTTCATTAATATTTCTTGAAACAATCCATGAAAATTATCAAAAAAGATACCAAAATAGTCATTCTTATTCATTTGGTATCTACCTTCCTCATGTGTCATATATGCTTTTTATAAATAATATCGTCAACTAAAAAAGAGAATTTTAAAATTTATCTAATATTATATTATAAATTATCTAATATTTGTTTTTATTCTATACTCTTAAGTGATTCAATCATATCAATTTTCTTTAGTGAAAAATACAAGATTATATTTACTAATATGGCGAAAGACATGGTTATTAAAATTGCATATAGATAACTAGGCCAAGCAATGTTAGTATCAAACATCAACATATCTATTTCACAGGTTTTAATAATATACATTGTTAAGATATTTCCAATTCCCAATCCTAATAATATTCCTATCAAAGTTAGAATCGTATTTTCTCTATTAATATATTGATAAACTTCTTTATCATAGAAACCTAATACCTTAATGGTTGCTAATTCACGACGTCTTTCACTAATATTTACACTAGATAGATTATATAGTACTACAAAAGCTAAGGCTCCTGCTGATACAATCAAAATTAATGAAACATAGGCAAAACTATCCATAGTGTCATCAAAAACATGTCTTGTTGAAGAAGTAAAAGTGATACTAGAGATTCCTGGAATTTCCTTTAATTCATTTGCTAATGCTTTCTCTTCTTTTTCAGTCATACTTTTTGTTTTTATTAACAAAGTATTATATTCATCTTTTTTGTATGAAGTTTTTGGTAAATAAATATAGTGAAATAAATAGTTTTCTGTAATATGCGCTACTTTTTCTTTATATGTATCAGTACCACTAAACTTTAAAATATCATTTTCTTCTACTTCTAGAAGTTTAGCTAATTTTTCTGTGATGATTAGACCATCTGTTAAATCATATTGTTCTTTCGTCTTTCGATTTTGAAGTTTAATAAATTCTTTTGGATCATCTTTTGGGATAACTAAGGTTACTGATTGATTAGTATTTTTGTTATCGATTGTAACAGATTCTTCCTGAACTTCTAAAATATTTTTGATTTTTTTATTTTCTTTTATCTTATCTATAGTTTCGTCTGTTTTTTCTTCATTTAAATGAATTTTTGCTTGATAAGTAAATATTTCTTCGTATTGATGTGGTACCATTTTTACAATACAATCTTTTAGACCAAAACCAGCTAAAATTAATCCTGTACATCCGGCAATACCAATGATTGTCATTAAAAATCTTTTTTTATAGCGAAAAACATTTCTAACAGTCACTTTATATGAGAAAGACAAATGGTTCCAAACCAGTTTAATTCGTTCTAAAAGTACTCTTTTTCCTGGAGGTGGCGCTACTGGTCTTAGTAAGTTAGCAGGTGATTCTTTTAGGGTTTTTCTACAAGTATAGATTGTTGCTCCAAGAGTACAAAGAAGTGCTATCATCATACCTTGAAAAGTAAGAGATGAATAATAGCTTAATTTTATATTTCCTAGGCGATACATATTTTTATACATTTCAAAGCAAAGATCTGGTAGTATTCTATAACCAATTGCAACACCTATCATGGACCCAATAATTGTAGCAAGAGCAGCATACAAAATATATTTAAACATAATAGAAATATCGTTGTATCCCAAAGCTTTCAATGTTCCTATTTGGCTACGTTCTTCTTCTACCATACGAGTCATTGTTGTTAGACAAATCAAGACAGCAACAATAAAGAATACTAACGGAAAGACTTTAGCTACATTATCAATTCTTTGAGTATCTTGTTCATATTGATAAAATCCTACATTAGAATCAATATCTAAAACGTACCAATTTTCACCTGGTTGTTTTTCTTCTTTTAAAGTCTTTTTAATGTCTTTTTTAGCGTTTTTTACTATTTCTTCATATTGTTTACTAAATCTACTTTCATTGGTATTTAATTTAATATAAGCTGCTGTTTTTATTGGACTTATAATATTTTCATCATTCATATATAAATAATAGTCAATAGTTCCAGATAATAAGTTTGTAGAATCTCTTTCTGTTGAAATATATAGTGGACTTTCTACATATCCCGTCACTGTAACTGTCTTATTTTTTATTATTTCTGAGTCTACTGTGAGTTTATCTCCTATTTTAATTTCATTTCTATAATCATTATCTATTACTACTTCGTCAGCAGTTTCTGGCATTTTACCTTTGACTAATTTAGGGATGTTTATTTTATTATCTTTATCATAAGAAATAATCTTCGTAGCGTAGTCTTCTTTTTTAGTAGTAATTGCATCAAAATTATAGACAGCTTCTATATCATAATCTTTTTTTAATTCATCAATTGTTTCTTCTCTTATTCCGTAATTTGATGCAATATAAATATCATACATATTGGTTTTTTCGTAATAATCATCTAATGTATTTTTCATATCTGGAGCTACTGCTCTTATACCCGCAAAAAAACCCACTCCTAGTAATACAATTACTAGAATAGATATGAACCTTTTACTCGTTTTTACCATGCAGACAATGGTTTCTTTTAATAACTTTTTCATTACCAATTAATATCCTCTACTTTTTGTGGATTCTTATTTATAGTAGTCGATTCAGCTTTACCATTTTTAAATCTAATAATTTTGTCTGCAATTGGAGCAATCGCACTGTTGTGAGTAATGATAATTACTGTCATTTTATCTTTTCTCGCTAGCTTTTCTAATACTTTTAAAATTTGTTTTCCTGTTTCATCATCTAGGGCTCCCGTTGGTTCATCGGCAAGCAAAATTTTCGGACTTTTAGCAACTGCTCTCGCAATCGCAACACGTTGTTGTTCTCCACCGGATAATTGCGATGGAAAGTTATTTAGACGATGATCTAGTCCTACGGCCTTTAGGGTCTCTACTGGTGATAAGTGCTTTTTACATATTTCTGTTGCTAGTTCTACATTTTCTTTCGCTGTTAGATTTTGGACTAGGTTATAAAATTGAAATACAAAACCAATATCATTTCTACGATATTTTATTAAGTCTTTATTTGAGTATTTGGTAATATCTTTTCCGTCAATTATTACTTGTCCACTAGTTACTTTATCCATTCCTCCTAAAATATTTAAGGCTGTTGTCTTACCAGCACCAGATGGTCCAAGTATTACTACTAATTCTCCTTTATCGATAGAAAAAGAGGTATCATTTAATGCAATGACTTTAGACTCTTTTTCTCCATATATCTTGCTTACATTTTTAAATTCTATATAGGCCATAAACATCCTCCTATCTATACTTGTATTATACCATTTTTTCCGAAAAAAAAAGAAAAAACCAAGAGTTTTCTCTAGAAATGTTTATTTTTGTAGAACTTTAGTTAAACCTTTGATATTTAGGTTTTCTATTTTTCCTTCTTTAGCATATTTTATTAATAAATTTGCTTCATA
>CALVVW010000064.1 GCA_944364005.1 uncultured Bacilli bacterium
TTCGTAACAAAAAAAGTTGCCTTTACATTTTCTTCTTTCAAAATATTTAAAATAATATCTGTAGTACCACTTCTAGGACCATCATCAAAAGTAAGATAAATAACACCCTGTTTACTAGGTTCAAAAACCATTACTTTTTGTACTTTTTCAGTAGTATTAGACGAAGAATCCGTAGCAGTATAGACTCTCTCATAAATACCTGCCTTGCTAGTATCTACCTCTCCATGAACCTTAACCTTTACATTACTATCACAATTATCACTGACCTGATAACTAGAATCCGTAAAAGTATCTCCAACCGATAAAGTAACGACATCTCCACTATCCAACTCTATCGTAGGACCTAAAATATCTTTGTATAAAACATCCCTTTTCACAACAGTCTTATTTCCAAAACTATCAGAAACAACATATTTTAACTTTCCTCCACTTTCAGTCACTTTTACTTTATCTGTAATATCTCCATCATAATTATCAAAAGCCTGATAATCATCATACAAATATTTACTATCTGGACATAAGTACAATTTTTTATCATCTGTCGTAAAAGTAATTTTTGGATAACTAGAATCAACTACTTTAACAATCCTAGTCTTAGTAGTAGAAAAACCATGATAATCCACTTGATAAGTAATAGCATATTCCCCTATCTTAGACGTATCAACCTTACCTTCTACATCTACCATAGAACTAAGATTTTTACCAAAATAACTAGAAGCATACCCTGGTTCTTTATACTTTCCTTGATATTCAACTTCAACCACTCTATTTCCTTCTAAATTAATTCTTGGAAAAACTAACATCTGATACAAAAATAAAAGACAAACACCAAGTACTAAAAACAAAATACATTCTGTCATTTTTTGCATAGTATAATCCGCTAATCTTTTTTTCTGTAGGGCATTTATTTTTTGATAAAGTTTATAATAACGATTATAACGATATCTGTGATAATTTCTTCTCTTCATATAACCACTCTCACTATTACTATTATACACTATCTAAAATGCTACGTCTATTTTTATTCTACATCAATAATTAGGATTCATACTTTTGTTCCTTGATAAATTCTCTCAAAATCTTCGTAAGAGCACGTTTTTCTATTCTAGATACATAACTTCTAGAAATATGTAATTTTTTAGCAATCTCTTTCTGGGTCTCTTCATCTTGATTTTCTAAACCATATCTACGAACTAAAATTTCCCTTTCTCTAGGAAGTAATACTTTCATATACTTTTTTAATAACTGAATATTATCTTTAATATTAATATCTTCAACAAAATCAGGTTTAGGACTCTTCAAGACATCTTGTATCGCAATCTCATTCCCATCTTTATCAAATCCTACTGCCTCATTAATAGAAATATCTTTACTATATTTATTATTACTACGAAAATACATTAAAATTTCATTTTCAATACATCTAGCACAATAAGTAGTAATTTTAACACCCTTTTTACTAGAAAAACTATCGACGCCCTTAATCAAACCAATCGTACCAATACTAATCAAATCATCTGTATCACTAACTTTAGGATCAAACTTTTTAACAATATGCGCAACTAATCTTAAATTATGTTCAATTAACTGATTACGAGCATCAATATCTCCTTGTTCTTTTTTTAAAATATACTCCTCTTCTTCCTTAGGACTAAGTGGTTCAGGAAACACTTCATTAGAGTAAGATCCTGTAAAACAAAATAAATCTTTTAACATAGAAAACAACTGAAAAAACATATAATCACCTAATGAATTATATGCTTTTTTCTGTCGAATTATAAAGTTTTCTTTTTCGTAAATGACTCTAATTGTTGATTAACTTCAGAAACATCTCTATCTATAGCAGCAGCTTCTTTATACATTTTATTAATAGCAGAAGAATAACCATATTGTCGTTCTTTCGCATCATATTGTTCTACACCAAAGTCATATAAATCAACATTACCCTTCATTACTTTCTTTTTTAATCGAAAATAAGGAAGACTATCCATTATATAATATCCACCAAGCCATAAAGCATTAAGACTTAAAGTTATAGCCAAATCAGAAATACTCCTAGAAAAGACAAAACGCAAACCACCAAAAGACAAAAATGCTAGAGAAAAAAAGTCAGTTGCAGTACAAAAATTACGATAAGTCTCTTCTAAATACTTAACATCACTAGAAAAGTTAAAATGGTTGCAACGTAATTCCCAAACTTCATCAATTTTTTTTGATAATCATCAAGATAAAAAGTATTATTTTTCTGTGCCTCTTGTAATTTTTTCTTTTTCTCTTGTAAAAATTCTATTTTTGTTTTATTCTCCATAAATTTTTTCCTCGCTTTGTACATTTATTATAACTAGAAAAAAAGAAAAATCAAGGAGTCTTTTTCCTAAAAAGCTTCCTCATAATTGTATTCCTACTAGCTAGCAAAAATTGCTTATTCATCAAAATGGAATAAATGCTAGCCAAAGCTATTTTTTACTATACCCTTGCTTCTGATTTCCTGAAACACCATAGTTCATAGTAAGAGACGTAATTAAATGATCAACCCAGGAATCATAAGCATCCACAGTTAAATGACCTGCATATCCATAACCTTTTTGAGTATAAAAAGCATAATAAGGATCTCTAAGTAATCCCGTATTATCGGCCAACTCATAATTACTTAAATATTCTGTATTAATAAAAGATACATTATCATAACTTTGTGAAAGAAGTTGATATTTCTGATTATATTGTTTTAAAATTACTTCTTCATCAGTCTGACGAGGTCTTCCAAAAAGACGTAAAATATAAATTTCTGGATTATCATATTTTATATTTAACTTATCTATAATATTTTTCATATAATTACTAACAGCATCTGGACTATAATCCATATCACCATTCAAATAATTTCTAGCATCATTAGTACCTAAATAAATAGCAACTTTATTAATATTTTTAGGTAATTTATCTAATTTAGGAAAATTAGGCAAATAAGTAATATCAAGGCCATTAAAATAAGATGAAATTAAAAGTGAAGTCGCACCAGAAACACCCAAGGATGAAATTTTTCCTAAAGATGGTTCTCTCTTGCCATTAGTAATATTATATTTATTATCCGTATGATTATAATAACCATTACCAACAATAGTTGTACTATCACTATTCATATTTACACCATCTAACATATCAAAAAAAGAATCTCCTAAAAATAACCAGTTACTATTATACATATTATTTCCTTTAAATTGATAATAAAACTCATCAATATATATAGAATATTTCTTTTTATTAGTAACATTAAAAGTTAATGTCCCTAGTTTTTCACCTTTCTTTACTTGCTTTTGTAAACTAGTCATATAAATTTCATTATTTTTATACTTAACTTCTTTACGAGAGGAAGAAAATTTAGAAAAACGCATACCAGTATAATCTAAAGAAGCTGAAAACTTTTTTAACTTCGGATAATTTGCCGTTTTTGTAGAATAAATATCACACGTTAATTTTGTTCCTAACCACCAAGATTCCTCACAGTCTAATCTTACCCAGCGGTCATCTTTAGCATAAACTGAAAAAGGTAATAAAAGAATACTCATTCCTAAAATAATTGTCATAATTTTTAATGATTTCACTTTCTTCATTTTAGATAATATCACATGGAAAGAAGAAGTTAAAAAATCTTTATTCATCAAGAAAGAATAAATAACTACTACTACTAAACTGAAAATATCTAAATATAGATTACGTTGATAATAAATAACAATGGCAAAAATAAAGATTAAGACAGTTTTAATAAGTAATCCTTTTTCATAAGTAATATTCATATACTTCTTTAAATCAATATGGCGATAAACCATCATAACAAAGTAAGCAACCGCAGTAGAAATTGCCGCAGCATAAAGACCAATAAAATGAATAAGACCAATGTTTACAACAATATTAATCACGGCTCCAATAATAGAAGTTAAAGCAACTTGCTTCGTCATCTTTTTAGCAATATAGACAGCATTATATAAACAGACAACGACATTAAAGACAGCACCTAGTACTAATATAGGGATATAGTAATAAGCATCATTATAACTTTTATTAACTAAGAATGGAAATACAAATGGCATACAAGCAATCATACCAACGCCAAGACAAGTAAATAATTTAGTAACAGTATTAGAAATATCAGAGAAAAACTCATCTCGGTCCGGACTATCGATATGTAGTGCCGCAGACTCACTCCAAGATAAATTGAAAATTCCCAGTAAACTAGATAAAATCGTTGGAAACTTGTTACTAACTGCATAAATTCCATTCGCAGCCGTACCTATAATAGCCGTAATAATCGTTCTATCAGACACATTAACAATCCACCAACTAATTCCATTAGGAACCAAAGGAATAGAATATTGATACATCTCTTTAATTAACTTCTTATCTTTTTTACGAAAATCAATATATTGCCACATCTTAAGACGAATAAACAAATATAATGCTCCAAGACCATTCGCAACAGCAATAGATGTAATCATACCAAAAGCACCAAGTCTAAATACCACAATAAGTAAAATATTAAGTAAAATAGTACTAACACCAGTAATAATACAGCTAATAGCATAATCAAGTGTTCTACCTACTCCACGAGCAATCTGTAAAAAATTTCCTGAAAAAGTACAAATAACAATATCAAGTAAAATAAGAAAACGATAATCAAACTTCCAAAAACAAGTAACAATCAAATAAAGAACAACAAAAATAGCTAAGGAAGAAAGTAAAATAATAAAATCATTACTATAAACCTTCTTTGTCTCATTCTTATCTTTCCTACAATCTACTAAATACCTAAAAACACTCATCTCAAGTTCCATCGTAATAATTGGAACAATCAACGTAACATAAGTAGTAACTAAATCTACTAAACCATACTCTTCTGTAAGTAAATAACTAGTATATAAAGGTAATAGTAAAAAGGATATCAACTGTGTACATACCTTACCTAAAAATATAATAATCGTATTTTTAGCAAGGTCTTTCTTTTTACTCATATCGCACCTCCTTTAATTTCTTTCGAACTAATAAATAGTAAAGTAAAACCCCTGAACTAGCCCCTAAAGTATCAATAAAAACATCTAAAATTCTACCCGTACGTCCTGAAATAAATAACTGATGTACCTCATCACTACAAGCATAAAGAAATGCTAAAAAAATAGAAAGTAGCAATAACTTCTGAATAGGAATAGAAAACTCTCTTAAAAAGCTAACAAGAGCAATACCTAATATAAAATAAATAGTAAAATGAGCACTCTTTCTAACAGGGACAACAAAAGTATTAATTAAATTTTGCTGTTCCTTCTTAGACAAATTATCTACTCCCAAAAAAGAAGATACTCTCAAAATAACACTATCACTTTTATAACTAGATTCATCTCCATTATCAGAAGAAAAATAAAAGATAGTAAGCATACAAACAATAACAAAAATACCCTTTAAAACTTTTTTTATCACGTTATCACCCTACATAATAATAACATAAAAAGCGAATAAAATCTATTCGCTTCTATTAACTTAACGTCTATTAATTAGTTTTAAAGTTTTCTTAATAGCTTTAGGTTTTGCATTATCTTTAGTATTCATAAAATCTTGAGTGTATTGAAAAAAAAGTTCTCCTCTTTCTTCAGAAGATAATCCACATTCTAATTCCATATCTCTTAACCATAATTCTGCATTACTCATAGCATCTAACTCTCTACGTTTACTATCGGATAATTTAACCTTGCCAGAATAAACACTCTCCTCAGCATTCTTCACTTCTTGTTTTATAACCGCAGGAGTAGCTCCATCTAATTTCAAAGCATCCTCAATTCCCTCAAGTTGTCTATCGTAATAATCATAATCCCTTTTAATACTAGTAACTACATTTTCAAGCCTTCCAAAAGCTTTTTTATCTTTTTCTGTGGTTGGAGAGACTAGAATAGAACCAGTTGTTTTAACATTCTTAATAGAATATAAAATATTTGCTGGTGGAATAAAATTAAGTAACATACTTAAAGTCAAATCAAAAAATAATCCATTTTTTATCAATGAAGAATCATAATTATTCTGAACATACCCTCGCTTTTTTTTATAACTTGACCGTAAAACAGAACAAATACAATCTACTCCTGTGGTAATTAAACCACTAATAATAACAAATCCTAACATAGTATTTCTCGTATAATCAATCTTATAGAAATATTAATCTATTTGATTGATTCCTTTCTATTTATATTTTTTGTTTATTAT
>CALVVW010000065.1 GCA_944364005.1 uncultured Bacilli bacterium
TTATATTCCAAAGCAGCAATAAGTCTTGTAAATTAAATGTTTCTTCATAAACCTGCATTTAATCTAAAAATTCACGTATTGCAGCAAAAAAGGCAGTACTATCTGCCTACTATTTATAACGTAATTAATTCTTTTACTTCTATTTCTTTATTTATATTGGACTTAAACCAGTCAGCATCTTCTTTCGTCCCTACTACTAGTCCGTAATGAATTGGTATTACTGTTTTAGGATGTAGTTTGTTGGTAAACTCTACGGCTTCTTTTTTATCCATCGTATAAGTTCCACCAATTGGAATACATAAAACATCACAGTCAATTGTCTCATTTTCCTCTAGGGCATCTGTATCTCCCGCAATGTAATATGTCGTATTATTGATTGCTATTACGTAGCCTACCCAGGAGTTTTCTTTTGGATGAAATTGTTTTTCTTTGTTGTATGCTGGTACTGTTTTTATTTTTATTCCTTCCATTAGTAGTTCTTGATAGGGCTCTACTAAATAAATATCTTGTTTTAGAAATCCCATATTTAATGATTCTTCTTCTATATCATTTGGTCCAATTATTTTGGTAGTTTCTTTCTTTATTTTTAAAATATCTTCTTTGGAGAAATGATCCCAGTGAGTATGAGTAATAAAAATATAGTCAGCATCATGTATTTCTTCTACATTTAAGGGATCAAAATAGATTATCTTCTCTTCTGTTAATTTTATACTACTTTGACAGTTGATTGTTAGCATTTAATCCTTCCTTTCTATATGTTTTTTGTTTTGTGAAATCAAATGTTTTCATTAACATTGTTCTAAAATGATTATCTCTCATTTTTCCTGGATGATAAAATTGTTCTTCTTCCTCTTTAGATAATACAAAATAAATTTGTCCTGTTGTTGTCCAAAGTCTATCTCTATAAGCTTCTGTAAATTTTTGATAGAATTGATATATTCCATCATGGCTTTCTTTATCGCCTGCTGCAAAAATTTCGTATAGTGGTGATAGATTAGATAATATTATTCTTTCTCCGTTCATAACTTTTTCTTTTACTGTTTTTACCTTTTCTACACTGTCACAATCTGTTATCTGTATTATCTTATCTCCTAATTCATTTAATACATTATTTAATTCCTCTTCAGTATCACTTAAAATGAATCCGCAAAAGAAACAATCCAAATTAATTGATATTTTTAGTTGTTCTAATTCTTTATTCATTTTTGTCATTATAATCCTTCTCATTTAATTTTTTATAATAAAACCATAATCTTTATTTTTATTCATATGCAATTTCTCTTGTTTTGAATTTATCGATTACTATTTTGACTATTACTTTTTCTTAATAACCGACTTTGATGCATTTTTAAAAATACTTCTTCTCCATCTTCTGGTGCTAAATATAAACCCTTGTAGGAATAGGTACCTAAAATTTTATATGGATAATCATTATTATCTATATTTTCTATTGCTAAAATGGTTGCTGGTATTTTTCTATTTTCTGTTGTTTCTTTTTCTCTTGTTAACATGTAAAATACTTGGTCTTTTCTTGGTACTACAATTTGTTCTTTTAATAATGGAGGGACTTCATTTTCTGTAATTATTTTAGAATTTTCTTTTATATCATCCATACCTGTTTCATTTAAGTAGAATATTTTTCTCGTTAGTTCAAAACAACCATTCATTTCCTCTATTGGATTTCCTCTAAATACTATTATATTATTTTTCATCGTTTATCTCCTTTCTAGGGACTATTTTATCACAATTTTCATTATTAGTTACTTCATCCCAGGAAATTACTGTTAATTTTGGCCATTTTTGTTTCCATTTTTTAGCTTTTTCTTCATAATCTTTTCTGGTTACATCTATTTTTACTGGTCTAATTATTAATCTGAATAGGTCTTCTAGTCCATAGGGAGCATAAATCTTTATTTTTCCTTGTTGCAACCTTACTCCAAGGCAGGTTATGGTTGTTGACCATCTCGATATTGCCTCTTCTATGGAAAGATATGGTTTTATTTCTTGGTTATATTTTTCCTTTTTCCAGATAGGAACACGACATTCATTTTTAATATCGGTCTTTACTTTTAAGTCTTTTAGACGATTTTCTAAGTCTTTGATTATTTTATCTTCTTGTTCGTATGATGTATCTATATCATAATAGACAATATCATAGTCCGATATATTTTGCTCTACGGGATATTTATGAAAGTAGTTAAAGACTGTTTGATTGATTGCTCCTGCGCCGACATAATAATCTTTAAAATCAGGATTATCTTTTTGATATTGTTCTAGTCTTTTTAATAGTTCCATTAATGTCTTATTCTTGTTTAGAATTTTTTCTAGTTGCTTTTTCATATATTCTTCATCAAATGTCCAAACACTTAAATTTCCATTTGTATAGATTGGATGAGATAGAACTTCTATATCCTCTAATATCCAGGCATAACGGCCTTCTTCATAGATACCACATAGATATTCTTCATTATTTTCCGCTTTTATTTTTTCTATCCAGTCTTTTGTCATTTTGATACAGTCGATTAGGTTTGCTTTGCAAATAATTTGACCATAAGGATAATCTTTATTTTTTACTAGATTCATTAATTCTTTATTCTCTTTATATTCTTTAGGGATTTTAGTATTACTTGCATGAATATATAATTCTCCTCTATAAGAGGTTTTCCAACTTCTTGTTTCTATTCTTTTTGTTTTTTCTTTGATTAAAGTAGCATATGGTTCTGTTAGACTTAGTACTTTCATATTTACTTCCCTTCTTTATGTATTCGGCATTTTGGTACTTCTTTTAATTCATTTTAGCACAAAAATAAGGACTTGTCGTCCTTAACCTTTGTATTCTCCACCATTAATATGAAATACTTGTCCTGTTGTGTATGTAGAGTCATTACTTGCTAGATATAAGAAAATAGGAGCAATTTCTACTGTTTCTCCTGCTCTTTTCATTGGAGAATCCGAACCTAGTGTTGGTATTTTTGATGCTTCCCAGCAAGCTGGTTGTAGGGGTGTCCAAAAGACTCCAGGGGATACTGCATTTACTCTGATATTTTTACTGGCTAGATTCGTTGCGAGTGACCTTGTAAAACCAACGATTGCTCCTTTACTTGTTACATAATCAATTAATTCTGGCTCTCCTTTAAACGTAGTAATTGATGTTACATTGATAATAGATGCTCCTGGTTGTAGATATGGCAGTGCTTCTTTGGTTAAATAAAACATTCCGTAGACATTAGTTTTTATCGTATAGTCAAATTGTTCATCAGTAATATTAGTAAGTTCTTTTTGTTGGAATTGTACTCCAGCATTATTGATTAAAATATCAATTTTACCAAAAGTATTTAGTGTCTCTTTTATGATTTGTTTAGAAAAACTTCTATCCTTAATATCACCTTTTAATAGTAAGCACTTTGCTCCAAGACGCTCTACATATTGTTTTGTATAATTAGCATCTTGGTCTTCATTAAAATAAGCAATCACTAGATTTGCTCCTTCTTTAGCAAATAATACAGCTACCGCTCTACCAATTCCTGAATCTCCCCCGGTAATGATTGCTACTTTACCAAGTAATTTCCCGCTTGCCTTATAATTTGGATTATCAAAAACTGGTTTTGGCATCATTAAATACTCCATTCCTGGTTGTACATTTTGATGTTGTGGTGGAAAACGTACTTGAAAATCTGTACATTTCCAACCGATACCATCCTGATTTATTGCTTTTAGTCCATAATCATTCATAGTATGAAAAAAATCTTGATTCATTTTATCACCTATTCTAGACTATGATACTTAGGTTAAAAAAATGTTAATTCCTCTTTGGGGGAAATAAAATTTTTCTTAGGCTCTTGGCTATTTCTTGTTTTGTTTTACATTCAGTATATATTCCCTCTTTATTTAAAATTGTTGCTTTATGCATTCCATTATGAATTTCACTTAGGTTATTTGCAACAATATAGTCTGCATCATTTTTTTGTCTTAATTTATCAGCAGCCTCTAGAAGTTCTTCTTTTTTTACACCGTCTAATAATTTAAAACCAATTAATAGTATATTGGGATCTAATTTCTTGATTTCTCCTATTACTTTTGGAGTTAGTCCCAGTTTTACCATTAAGTTTTTTTCATAGGATGATATTTTATGAGTATTATCGGTTAGTATTTCTGGATTCTCAATAATAGATAATACTTTATTTTTTATTTCTTCTTCGGTCAATTGTTGTGAAGATAGTTTTTTAGCAATTTCTGCTGCTAGATTCTCACCAGTAACTGTATACTCTCCATAGTAATCACCTACGGCAGAAGCGTGTACCATGCCATATATTTTTGTTTCTGTAATAATTTTTCTTAGGGCTTTTAATAAGTCTAGCGTTGATTCTATCGATACGAGTTGTAATTTATCACTTTGTGTTTTCGGTTTATACGCAAGTTTTGGTGATAGATAAAATAGTGTTCCTAACTCTTCTTCTTGTAATAGTTCATCTGCTACTGTCGCTCCTAGTTTTCCAGTTGACATATTAGTGATTTTCATCACTGAATCAATTCTTTCATTGGTTGGTCCAGATGTAATGATAATATTTTTTTTATTCATAATTCCCGCCTTCTTTTCTCTTATAAAGTTTATTTTTAGTAGTGACCCGGGTGAGCAAGTAAAACATACTAGTGTATTTGGATCTTCGAATGTTCTTTTAATCATACAAATCCCTCCTTAATTGCATTATATTACCTTTTGTGTTATAAGTATAATATATATTATTTATACTTAATATAAGGAGTAATTATATGAATGCTAATTATGAACTTTATAAGATTTTCTATTATGTTGTAATTCATGGAAGTATTTCTAAAGCGGCTAACGCCTTGTTCATTTCCCAGCCTGCTGTATCTCAGGCTATTAAAAACCTAGAAAATACACTGGGTGGAAAATTGTTTATTCGGACTAAGCAAGGAATTTTGTTGACTGAAGAAGGAAATGTTTTCTTTCAATATGTAAAAACTGGAATTGAAGCATTTCAAAATGGAGAAAATGCATTTTTAAATTATATGAACTTAGATAGCGGGTCAATCCGTATTGGTGCTAGTACTACTATTACTAGAAATATTGTGATGCCTTATATCGAGCAGTTTCATAGATTGCATCCTAATGTTGATATTAAAATTACTAATCAGCTGACTTCTGAACTTATTACTATGCTTCGTAAAGGTGATTTAGATTTACTGGTTGTGAATCTTCCTATGCAAAAACAAAAAGATGTAAAAATTATACCAATCTGTAAAGTTCATGATATTTTTGTTGGTAATAAACATTATTATGAAAAAACCAAAGGAAAGATTACGGCTTCTGATTTAGCTAATTTTCCTTTGGTTACTCAAAAGGAGCCTAGTAATACTCGTCAATTTTTAAATCATTATTTAGAAGAAAATCAGGTATCTACTAAGATTTCTAATGAGATTGTTAGTTCTAGTTTAGTGATTGATTTTGTGAAAGCTGGTTTTGGAGTTGGATATGCTACTAAGGAGTTTATCTTAGATGATTTAAAGAAGAAGAAGCTATACGAGATTAAAATTACTCCTAATATTCCTGCAAGAGAAGTTGGTATTGTTTTATTAGATAAGTCTATTCCTAATTACAGTGCATTAAAATTAGTGGAAATCATGACGAAAAAACAGTCATAGAAAAATTATGACTGTTTATTTTTTAATTTATTTACAATTTCTGTTATTTGAGAATCAATATCTTCTACTGTATTAATAGTAAAATCGACTAGTTCGACTGGTACTCTTTTAATATTTCCTTTCATCCATAGATAATCATCGAAAGTAGCAATACTGGCATTATCTTTTGTTATGGTTCTTTTTTCTAATCTTTCTTTTATTATTTCTTCTGTGCATTCTAACCTAATAACATAATAAGGATATCCTAATTTTTTATAATACTTTATTTTTTCTTGATAATTATGTGCTAAACAACTATCGCAAATACAACTATTTTTATTTAATAGCAATCGTTCTAGACGATACTTTTGTAGTCTGTTTTTTAAATTTGTTGTATCTTGATAATCATTTAAGAACATTCTCACTTCGTCATTATTTAATATAATTGAATTATCTTGTTTTGCGATAGCTTTCGCTACTGTAGTTTTTCCCATACCTGTATA
>CALVVW010000066.1 GCA_944364005.1 uncultured Bacilli bacterium
TATATTCCAAAGCAGCAATAAGTCTTGTAAATTAAATGTTTCTTCATAAACCTGCATTTAATCTAAAAATTCACGAAATTTTAGTCGTAATTTGTGCTTTTTTTATATATATTAGTCTTTCTTTTTAGTTTTTGTTCAAATTTTCATATATCATTACAAAACTGTCATTTCCTAAATTTTAAAAATGTGGTATATTAATGATGTTGTAAGGTGATGTTATGAAGAAAGATAGAGTTGTTGCAGACATTAAACAAGGTTTAACAGTAAAACAAGTAGAAGAACGGATTAGAGATGGACTTGTTAATTATAATACAGAGTCTAATACGAAAACTGTTAAGCAAATCGTTAGAGATAATGTTTTAACGTTATTTAATATTATTAATATTATTTTGGCTGTTGCTGTTATATGTGTTGGATCTTTTAAAAATCTGACTTTTATGATTATTATTATTCTAAATACTTTAATTAGTATTGTCCAGGAACTTAGAAGTAAAAAGACATTAGATAAATTGCAAGTATTAGCTAGTTCTAAAGTAGCAGTTATTCGTGATGGGAAGAAGCAGTTTATCGATATTAATGAAATTGTATTAGATGATATTTTAACTTTGTCTATAGGAAATCAAGTTGTCGTTGATAGTTTGGTTCGCGATGGAGAAGTAGAAGTTGATGAGTCTTTTATTACTGGTGAAGCAGAGACTGTTTTCAAGAAAAAAGGGGATATGTTAATTTCTGGTAGTTTTATTGTTAGTGGTAAAGCTATTTGTCAGGTGGTTCATATTGGTCTTGATAATTATACGGCTAAGCTTTCTAGTGATACTAAATATATAAAACCAGTGTCTTCAGAAATTATGCGTAGTTTGAATAAGATAGTTTCTACTATTTCTTTTTTGATTGTTCCTGTTGGGATGTTGTTGTTTATTAGACAAATGTATTTGGAGGGAAATACTGTATCTCAAGCTATTGTTAGTACTGTGGCGGCTTTAATTGGTATGATTCCCGAGGGATTAGTTTTACTTACCAGTACTGTTCTGGCGGTTAGTGTTATTCGTTTGTCTAGGCGAAAAGTACTGGTACAAGATTTATATTGTATTGAGACTCTTGCCCGTGTTGATACGATTTGTTTAGATAAGACTGGTACCATTACTGAAGGAAAGATGGAAGTTGTAGATTCTATAGTAAAAGATAAGCAATATTCTATAGAAGAAGTTCTTTCTAATTTGAATTATTCTTTAGATGAAGCTAATCCTACAGCAATTGCTTTAAAAGATAAATTTGGAAAGAATGCTACTTATCATTTAAAAGAAGTGATACCTTTTTCTTCTAGTAAAAAGTATTCTGGTGCTATTTATGAAGAGGGCTGCTATTTTGTAGGGGCACCAGAGTTTTTGCTGAAAGATAAAATAGAAAAATATAAAGATGAATTAGATTTATATGCTAAGAATTATCGTGTTTTGGTATTAGTCAAGGCTAGTGATAAAAAATTAGAAAATCTTGTTGTTATCGGGTATTTGTTGTTACAAGATAAAATTCGTAAAGAGGCACCTGATACTCTTCGATATTTTAAAGAACAAGGTGTTAAAATCAAAATTATTTCAGGAGATAATCCAGATACCGTTTATGGTATTGCTATTCGTGCTGGACTTTCTAAAAATTCTAGAAAGATTGATGCTAGTACTTTAAAGACAGATAAAGATATTTTGGATGCTGTAGATTATTATGATATTTTTGGTAGAGTAACACCAGAGCAGAAGAAAAAATTTATTTTAGCGTTGCAGCGACTAGGACATACAGTTGCAATGACTGGTGATGGTGTGAATGATGTTTTAGCATTAAAAGAGGCAGATTGTTCTATTGCTATGGCCAATGGTAGTGATGCTAGTAAAAATGTTAGTCAGTTAGTACTTTTAGATTCTAATTTTTCTTCGATGCCACATGTTGTTGCAGAGGGTAGGAGAACCATTAATAATATTGAACGTAGTGCTTCTTTGTTTTTAGTAAAGACCATTTATGCAACTTTACTTGCTATTATTTTTATTTTTGTTGAGATGCCATATCCGTTTATTCCTATTCAATTAACGTTAGCAAGCGTTGTTACGATTGGTATTCCTTCTTTTGTGTTAGCTTTGCAGCCTAATCATAATCTGGTTCAGAAGGGATTTTTAAAAAATGTATTAAAAAGAGCATTTCCTCCAGCGATTACTATTGTTTTAAATATTTTAGTTGTTTTTATTGCTAGTAATTTATTTAATTTTAGTTATGAGCAAACATCTACTTTATCTGTTGCAGTTACTGGGTATACTTCTTTCATTTTACTTTATAAGACATGTTTACCACTTAATCCATTGCGAACAGTTTTATTTATTATTATGTTTATTGCTTTTGTCTTTGGATTTTCCTTAAGAAGTTTGTTTTCATTTGCTCATTTTGATGGCATTATGATTTTTGTTACAGTTTTTTGTATTGTTATGTCACATCAGTTATATACGATGATAGAGCGTTTGGAGAATAGGGTTTTTGATTATTTAGTGAAAAAAAATAAAAAAAGTGAGATTTTTAACAAATAGTGCTTGACTTTCTCACTTTTTTTATAGTATTCTAATATTGCAACTGAAAAGCAAATGAAAAAAAAATAATTAATTTCATAAAAGTTTTTCTTGCATTTATTAAAAAAATAGTGTATATTGAATTAGTACTGTTAGTTATGGACCTGTAGCTCAGTTGGTTAGAGCACACGCTTGATAAGCGTGGGGTCACAGGTTCAAGTCCTGTCAGGTCCACCATTAATAGTGCCTCAATAGCTCAGCTGGTTAGAGCACTTGACTGTTAATCAAGGGGTCCTAGGTTCAAGTCCTAGTTGGGGCGCCATATGGCGAGTTGGTGAAGTGGCTTAACACACTGCCCTTTCACGGCAGCATTCACGGATTCGAATTCCGTACTCGTCACCAATTAGAAGTATACTCCGGAAGGAGTTTTTTTTATGCTGGAGGTAGTTCTATGAGACTTAACTCGCAGGATGCTTATCGATTGTTAATTAAAGATGTGATTATTTCTGCAGAAGATTGGAAAAGGCCAGAAAATAGATGGTTAAAACATTGTATTTATGTAGGGGATGCAGCTGGTAGGATAGCATGCCAACTTGGATTAGATAGCGATTTTGCTAGAGCATTAGGATATGTGCATGATATTGGTAGAAAAGTTAGTCATCCTCGTCATGTTATAGAAGGATATTCTTATTTAATGAGGTTAGGGTATGATGAGATGGCACGAAGTTGTCTTACTCATTCTTTTATCGATAATGATATTAATTTAACGGCGGGTGGTCCAATACGAGCAGATACGCAGGCTATGGTACTTCCTTATTTGGATAGTCATCCTGTTAACATTTATGATAATATTGTACAATTATGTGATTTGTTTTGTTTAGATACTGGATATACAACAGTAGAAAAGAGAATGTTAGATATTTCTAAACGTAAAGTTGTCTTTTCTAATTCTTTAGAACATTTTCATAGTGCTTTAAATTTAAAAGTGCGAATAGAAGAGCAATTAGGGTGTTCTTTATATGATTTATTTCCTGAAATTTCAAAGGAAGATATTCTTCATATTAGAAAAAATCGCGAGTATTTAGAAATGTTATTAGTTACTCCAATGATAAAAAAGAAATAGTTTTTATTGACTTTTTCCTTTTTGTCCTGTAATATTATATGTGCGGAAGTAATTTGAGACGTGGAGTAGTACTCAAGAGGCTGAAGAGGCGCCCCTGCTAAGGGTGTAGGTCGGGCAACTGGCGCGAGAGTTCAAATCTCTCCTACTCCGCCATTATTGAAATAAAAGAGCGTAGGCTCTTTTTTCTTTGTATTTTTCTAGGCGATATATCTTTTTTGTGTTATAATTCTTTTAGGAGTGATAAGACATGGCAAATGCAGTAAAAAAATTTTTAGCGGATTTCGAAGATATAAACGAATACTATACTTTTTTGGTGGATAAGACTAAAAGACTTGAATATGTAGGAATTACTAATGAATGGTTAATTGATAATTTTTATTTATTAGTAGAGCATAAGACAAATGTTATTCATGATAAAAAATATATTGTAAAAGACTTAAAAAAGAATAGTCGTATCTTTTATTGTTTAAGAGATATTGTTAGTCGTAATAATTATAATATTAGTTTTCGTATACTTGTGTCTGAACTTCGTGAATATCAAAAACAGACAAAAGTGTTTTTTTCGTATTCAGAGCTTGTTTGTGTTAAAAACTTTTTGCTTTTTATATATACGAAGAGATTAGCTGATTTATGTAGAGAAGAGTATCATAATTTACTTAATAAAGAAAAAGTTGCTAAGATTATAGAAAGTAGAGAAGAAAAAGATATTGAACTTTCTAACTTTTTAGAGGATGATTTTTCTATTCAAGAAGATTCTAATTATATTTTTGAGATTAATAATCAATTAAAGGAAATTGGTGGAAAAAGCAATCGATTATTTAAAGAGTTAAATGAATTACTAGAAGAAAAGCAAATTAGTTTAAAAGAAATTATTAATAATGAATATCAGAAAAGTATTGATAATGATATTTTGATTTCTAATATTTTTGGTGATTTAAAAGAGTTCTTTGAATTTACTGAAGAAGATTTATTTAAAAAAGTTAGTAAGACTGAGAAATTGTTATTAGAAGACGAAGTTTATTCTAAAATGACTGTTGAGTCTAAAAGGCTTTATCGTGATCAATTATTAAAGTTATCTAAGATACATCATAAAGATGAGCTTACGTATTTAGAGGAATTAATTGCGAATGCTAATGGAAGTGAGTATCATATTGGTTTTCAACTATTTCCAAAGAAAAATATATCACTTCGCGTTGTTTTATATATTTTAACTATTTTAGTTGCTACATTTGGAATTAGTTTCTTTATTTCTAAATACTTTATTGAGTGGCGGGTATTAGGATTTGTTATATTACTTATTCCTGTTAGTCAGTTGTTTGTACAAATATTTAATCAAGTTCTTATGCGTTTTGTGCCAACTAATCCTTTACCAAAACTAGATTATTCTAAGGGTATACCAGATGATTCTAAGACGATGGTAGTTATTCCTACCATTATTTCTAGTACTGAAAAAATAAAGAATATGTTTGATACTTTAGAGACATTCTATATCATGAATAAAACGGATAATTTATATTTTACTTTACTTGGTGATGTAACGGCTAGTGATCAAGAAGTAATAGAACTTGATAGTGAACTTAGTCAGTTTGGTATTGAGTATGCTTCTAAGTTAAATAAAAAATATAAGAAAGATATTTTCTATTTTCTATATCGTAAGCGTTTTTGGAATGAGAAAGAAAATAGTTATTTAGGGTATGAGAGAAAGCGTGGAGCGTTACTTCAATTTAATCAGTTGCTTTTACATAAGATGTCTGAAAAAGATCAAGATTACTGGTATTTTGCTAATACTTTAGGTGATTTTTCTAATGATATTAAATATGTTATTACTTTGGATCAGGATAATAGGTTAGTATTAAATACAGCGCTTAATCTAGTAGGGGCTATGGCTCATCCTATGAATCGTCCAGTATTAAATAAAGAGGGTACGAAAGTAGTAAAGGGTTATGCTTTGATGCAACCTAGGGTTAGTCTAGATATTGAGGCTACTAATCGTAGTTTATATAGTCAGATTTTTGCGGGTATTGGTGGTTTTGATACCTATAGTGCAATTGTTCCTAACGTTTATCAAGATACCTTTGGCGAGGGTAGTTTTATCGGTAAAGGTATCTATGATTTAAAAGTTTTTGATCAAGTTTTATCTGATGTATTCCCTGAAAATTTAATTTTAAGTCATGATTTACTTGAAGGGAATTATCTACGTTGTGGATATGTTTGTGATATTGAGTTAATTGATGACTTCCCATCAAAGTTTTTAACAGATACTTCTAGACATCATCGCTGGGCTCGTGGAGATGTACAAATTATTGGATGGCTTTTACCTTTTGTTCGTAATAAGAGTGGTAAAAAAGTAAAAAATCCTAT
>CALVVW010000067.1 GCA_944364005.1 uncultured Bacilli bacterium
GAGCCATTAAAAAGATTACTTTTGCTTTTCTTACTTTTTTATTTATCTTTCTTCTTTCTTCAATTATTCTCATTTTTACCTCCTGTATTCCTATTTCTTATTATATAATACTTTCTGTTGTTTGTAAAATGAAAAAAGAGTTCACAAACGAACCCTTTATCTAGTATAAGGCATTAATGCGATAGCTCTTGCTCTTTTAATTTGTGTTGATATATATCTTTGATGACGAGCACAGTTTCCAGTTACTCTTCTTGAAACAATTTTACCTTTTTCATTTACATATCTTTTTAATGTTTCAGGATTTTTATAGTCAACTGTTGCACCAGTACACATCATACATACTTTTTTCTTTCTGCGTCCAAATTCTGCCATTTTTCTTCCTCCTTTTTTAGAATGGTAATTCATCATCGCTTATTTCAATACTAGAACCGAAATCAGCGAAAGGATTGCTATCTACATCGGTTGTCTTTGGCTCTGTAGTAGCTCCAAAGTCATATGGTGTAGGGCCTGCATTATTTGATTGAGCAGGTGCGCTTCCATTAGAATTAGCATTCATATTCATATTATTAGATGACCCTTTGGAACCTAAAAATTCAACATTGTCTGCGACTACTTCTGTTACATAACGTTTTTGACCATTTTGATCATCATAGCTTCTAGTTTGAATACGTCCATCGATTGCTACTTGACTACCTTGAGATAAGTAGTTTTTTACATTCTCTGCTTGTTTTCTCCAAACAACAATGTTAATGAAGTCTGCTTCTCTTTCCCCGTTAGCATTCGTAAAATTTCTATTTACTGCTAATGAAAAAGTTGCAACAGCAGTATTACTTCCTGTATATCTTAATTCAGGGTCTCTAGTTAATCTTCCTATTAAAAATACTTTATTCATATTCTACCTCTTTTTTAGTCTTCTACTTTTACGATTAAGTGACGAAGTAAGTTTTCATTAATTCTTACAACGCGGTCGAATTCAGCAACTGCTTCAGGTGTTGCTTCTACTACGAATAAGTAATAATATCCTGTTT
This sequence comes from uncultured Bacilli bacterium, assembly GCA_944364005.1. The sequence continues at coordinate 1,029 of CALVVW010000067.1, forward strand.
TAAATTTTTTGATTTCGTAAGCTAATTCTCTTGGTCCCATTGCCTTTTCTTCTAACATTTTAGCTTTTTGTTCTTCTAAAACCTTTTTAAGATTTTCTGCTGTCTTAGTAATTTCAGCTTCTTCCATATCTGGTCTTACGATGAACATAATTTCATACTTTCTCATTTATTACACCTCCTTTTGGACTTATGGCTACTCATGTAGCAAGGAGTATTTAAAATACTCGTTAGTATTATAGCAATAATTCTTTTATTTGTCTAGGGTTAGTTTGATATTTTTAGCTTTCTCAAATCTCTTACTCGTATAATTTTACCTGGATACGGTTTTATTGTTTTATTATCTACGATATTGATTTGACTAGTAATTCCAAATTTGTTTTTAAACTCTTGTTCTACCTTTAATTTATAACATGTTATTTTTTCTTTAGGAACATTTATTAAATCTTCTTTATACTCAATATTAATTGTTAAGATATCTTTATACTCTTCTTTTGATATAACAATTTCATATTGATGATTAAAATAAGGATACATAAAAAGAAAATCTTCTATTTGACTTACAAATATTTTTACACCTTTTACTTTTAACATATCATCTGTTCTTCCTAAGAATTTTACTATTCTTGGACTTGTTGAACCACATGTGCATTTCTCTTTACTTACTTTTACTAAATCACTTGTTGCATACCTTATTATTGGAAAACATTCATTATAAATCGTTGTTACTACTAATTCTCCTATCTCATTTTCTGTAGGTAATTTGGTTATTGGATCTATTAATTCAAAATAATAATTTGGATTTAGATGCATTCCATTTTCGTAAATACATTCCATTCCTAAACCAGGTCCTAATGTTTCTGTCATTCCATAATCTTGTGTTACATTAACATTTTCTCCCCAGGACTCTTTTATCTTTTTTCGCATCGTCTCTGTTAATAATTCACTACCTACTCTAATAATTCTAATCGGAAGCTTTTTCACGTCTATTTTTAATTCTTTGGCTTTTTCATATAGATGCATTATATGTGATGGACTAGATAGTAATACGGTAGCTTGTAGTTTTTGCATATAAAATAATTGCATCTCTGTTGACATTGTACCTGTAGGGATTATTTTACATCCTAAATCTTTTAATCCTTCATAAAAACTAAATCCACCTGTAAACATTCCAAATCCATAACATATCTCTACTGTATCTTCTGATGTAATACCTGCTTTTTTAGCATCTGCTTTAATGATTTCTTTTCTAAACTCTATATCTTTTTCTGTTAATCCTACAATTAATGGTTTTCCTGTCGTTCCACTTGAGGAATGATACATCTTTATTTTTGATGGTGGAACACAATTCCAACCATTTGGATAGTCCTTTAGTAAATCTTGTTTGGTTGTTAAAGGTAGCTTTTTAATATCTTCCCAGGAATTGATATCTTCTGGTGTAATGTCTTGCTCTTGCATCTTTTCCTTATATATTTTATTTTTGTGATATACTCTATTTAATTCTTTTTTAAAATCTTTGAATTTGTTATCCATGTATTACCTCCAATTTATATTTTTTATAGTTTTTTACTTTATTTATTATTCTTGTCACTATAATTGTAAGAATAAATGCACATAAAAATAAAAGTAATGTTCCTACTATTGTATTATCTAGTAAGATTTTCTCGGTTACAAAAGTCTTTAAAATCATGCCCTGAGTTAAATAAATATACAATGTATTTCTCCCTAATGTTGTTAATATAGTTTCTTGCTTAGGAACTAAGTTTAAAAATGCCATACTAACAATTATACTTACTATATAAAATAGTAGACGCTGTCCACAGGCTAATATTATGTTTACATTATCTATATCAAAGTAACTGTACTTTCCTTTTAAAATTTTAATAGATAAAATACTATTATACTTTAGAATGACTATTAATATTATTATTGATAAGATGATAGTTACTATTTTTACTTGTTTGCTTTTTATTTTCGATAATAGATTTAAGTCTTTAGCATAATATCCTATGACATAAAATGGGAAAAATACAAAAGTTCTTGATAGTGATAGCGTTGCGCTTATTATGGGAATAAATCCTACTACTAATCCTATTATTATTGATATTGGAATGATTATTTTATAATTTACTTTTTCTAATATCCATTCTGACATATTATAAAAAATCATTGTAATTAAAAACCATAGTGTATATCTTGGTATTAGATAATTTAGATTAAAATCTATGATTTGTAAAACAAAAGCATAATATATTGTTATTAAAGTTTGCCATAATAGGTATATTTTTAATAAATTTAATATTCGTTTCGTTTTAGGTGTTTTACTCTTAGATTGAAAATAAGCCGATATAAAAAAGAAACATTGTAACATAAAAAGTGCTGCAAATTTAAAAAAATCATCACTATAGTTATAATATTTTGAACATAGACTTAATACATGTGCTAATATTATGAATATAATTAATATTCCTTTTGTATTATCAAAATAGGCTATTCTTTTCATGGATGCCTCCTTTGTTTCATTCTATGTATGTTTTGTTAAAATATCGTGAATTTTATGTTAGAAATTTGTGAAATTTAAAAAGTGAGTTACAAGCTTGTTACTCACTTTCTATTTCTTGATAGAGGCAGCCTACAAAGTTTTGCCCTATCTCACAACTTGGATTTTTTACTTCTTCTGTATGAGAATAATAATCTTTATCACGATATGTGTCAATAGGGCTTATCGTTATATGACTATTTATTATTCCTTCACTATTTAGTTGTTGTATTATAGCGTTTGGTAAGTCTATATAAAATATATTGGCTTTTTCTAGAATACTATTTTTCCAAATTTCTTTTTTGGTCGCCCAGGTAGGATATCTGTCATATTGATAGCTATCTTTTTTAATACAACTTCCTATATAAACATAAATATCTTCTACGTTACTATTGCACTCTTTTTTTAGTGCTTTTATTGTCCATTTCGGTACATCTCTATTAATCTGACTTGATCCACAATGTGATACTGCAACGATTTGATTTTTTCTATCTTCAACAATAATTACTGGACAATCGGCCATTCTGTGTCCAATTGCGATATTAGGAAACTTTGTATCTATTAGTAAAATATCACAAATTATTTCTTCATCCCAGTAGTCTTCTTTCTTAAGATAATCTTCTGTTATTCTTACATATTTTCCATCAGGGTAGTCTTCTTTAAATTCTACATCTTTTTGTTTTGGTTGGAGAATATGATTGCCATTAAAATTATACTTCTTTCCTATTTTATCTTTTACTGTTTTTAAAGATCTTTTTCGATTTTCTTCGCTATACGTTGCAGGATAAAATTTTTTAGCAAGAGACATACATCCTTCTTTTCTATTTGTTTCAAAAATAATTAATTTGTATTTTTTATGTTTCATTTATTGCCATGTTCCCTCTTCTATTATATAAATTTTGATATTTATCTTAGACATTAAATCTAAAATGACATATGTCTCCATCTTGCATGATATAGTCTTTTCCTTCTAATCTAGCACGTCCAGCTTCTTTTACTTTTAATTCACTTCCGTATTTTATTAAATCATCATAAGAGATTACTTCAGCACGAATAAATCCTTTTTCAAAATCTGTATGAATAATTCCTGCACATTGTTTTGCATTCATTCCTTTTTTAAAGGTCCAAGCTCTTACTTCGTCTTTTCCTACTGTAAAATAAGTTGCTAGTCCTAGAATGTCATATGTTGCTTGAATTAACCTGTCTAATCCTGATTCTTCTAGTCCTAAAGCTTCTAGCATTTCTTGCTTTTCTTCCTTTGTTAATTCACTTAGGTCTTCTTCTACTTTAGCACATAGGCTTACTACTTCTGCATTTTCTTTAGCAGCGTATTCTTTTACCTGTTGTACATATTCATTATCAGGATTTCCTAATTCACTTTCTTTAATGTTTGCTAAATAGATGATTGGTTTTATTGTTAAAAAGCTATATGACTTTAATAATTTTTTTTCATCTTCTGTAAAGTCTACTTGTCTTAATGCTTTGTTTTCTTCTAAGGCTTTCTTGGCTTTTTCTAAAGCTTCTACTTCTGTTATATCATCTTTATTTTTAGTTGTTCTTGCTTTTTTAGCAACTCTTTCTAATCTATTGTTTATTACATCTAAATCTGCAATTGCTAGTTCCAAGTTAATTGTTTCTATATCTCGTATCGGATCAATATTTCCATCTACATGGATTATTTTTCCATCATCAAAGCAACGCACTACTTCTACGATGGCATCAACTTCTCTAATGTGTGATAAAAACTTGTTTCCTAGTCCTTCTCCTTGGGATGCACCTTTTACTAGTCCTGCGATATCTGTAAATTCGTATGCTGTTGGGATAAATCTATCTGGTTCATACATACTTTTTAATTTATCCATTCTAGCATCTGGTACTGTTACAACTCCTACATTAGGTTCAATTGTTGCAAATGGATAATTTTCTGCTAATATTTTTTGATTTGTAATGGCATTAAAAAGTGTTGATTTTCCTACATTAGGTAATCCTACTATTCCTGCTGTTAAACTCATAATATCTACCTCTTTTCTTTCCTTATTATAGCATATTAAATTCGTTTTTGTCTCCTATGGACATTAGAAATCTCGTATATAGTAATTTTTCTTTTAATACTTTTTGTTATTGAGTATAGAGGTAATAAAGTTCTTTAAAATATATTTTATTTTGTAATTTGTTCATATATTTATTACTTTTTTACCTTATTTTCTCGTTTCTTATTATATATTATTTATTTATTTTTTCAAGAAAAAAAACACCATATGGTGTTATAGTGGGTTCTATAATAAATAGTGTTGGTGAGTAAAATTGCTGACACTATTTTAGTCTATAAAAAAGAGTCATTTCAGAA
>CALVVW010000068.1 GCA_944364005.1 uncultured Bacilli bacterium
GAAGTTGCAAAAGAGTTTTATCAAATGATTGATAAGGAGCCTGTTGTATTACAAAAAGAAGCACTAGGATTTATCTGTAATCGTATTCAAATGGCTGTATATAGAGAAGTATGTAATCTAGTAATGAAAGGTGTTTGTACTATAGAAGATGCAGATAAGGCTGTCACTTATGGTCCTGGTTTACGCTGGGCTATCATGGGACCTAGCCTAGTTTTTGAACTAGGTGGTGGTGAAGGTCATATTGATGGACTTATGAAGCATTTAAATCCGTCTATTAGTTTATGGCTTCATGACATGGCAGATTTCAAAGATTTTCCAGAAGAATTTCCAGAAATTGCCAGAAAGGGAGTCGAAGAAGCTTTAAAAAATAGACCTCAAGAAATTGGAAATGATGATCAAAGCCTTGCGGAGTATCGTGACAAAATGCTTATCTCATTATTAAAATTACATAATAAACTATAAAATTAAAACTACTAAAGATTGCATTTTATGCCTTTCTTTAGTAGTTTTTTATTCATTATTAAATTTTAGCAATTCTCTTATGTCGTCCACAGATAAATTTTGGAAGCTTTGATATTCATCACCATCATTTTCAATTAATTTATCACTCAGTATTTTTTTCTTTTCTTGTAAATCTAATATTTTTTCTTCTATTGTTCCTTTTGTAATTAATTTAATTACTTCTACAGTGTTTTTTTGTCCAATTCTATGTGCTCTATCAGTAGCTTGATTTTCTGCTTGCGGATTCCACCATAAGTCTAGATGAATTACGATATCTGCACTTGTAAGATTTAATCCTGTTCCGCCACTTTTTAACATAATTAAGAACACATTTGTATCATCCATGTTAAACTTATCTACTAATTCTTGGCGCTTTTTGCTACTAACAGAACCATCTATTACATAGTTTGTTATACCTTCTTTATCTAGCTCATTTTTAACAATATTTAATGCTGTCTTAAAACTTGTAAACAGTAATATTTTATGTCCATTACTTATTGCTTCGTTAACTACATCTATTAAATGATTTATTTTTGATGAAGTCTTTGTAAAATTATCAAATATAATTTTAGGATCAATGCATACTTGTCTAAGTCTGGTTAACAGCGTTAAAATCTGCATTTTATTTTTTGTAAAACCGGCTTTTATTAGTTCTTCCATTTCTTTTTTTGTCTGTTCAACTAATGCAGCATATATTTTCTTTTCTTCCTCACTCAAATCTATATAAATATTATTTTCAATTTTATCTGGTAAATCTTTTAATACTTCATTTTTCTTTCGTCTTAAAATAAATGGAGCCACCTGATTTCTTAATTTACTAAGAACTAAATTTGTAGTATCATCAAACTCTTCTCCGATTTTATACTTTTCCTTAAATTTTGATTTATTAGAAAGAAATCCTGGCATAATATAGTCGAATATGCTCCATAATTCTAAAATAGAGTTTTCAATTGGTGTTCCTGTTAGGGCAAGTTTTACTTCGCTATTAATACTTTTTACTGCTTTTGTTAACATGGCTGTTGGATTTTTTATATTTTGTGCTTCATCTATAATCATAACTTTAAAATTCATTTCTTTATAGATATCTAAATCTTCTCTTAATAGCCCGTAACTTGTGATATATACATTCCCCTCATACCAAGATAATTGTTTATGACGTTCTTTCTTTACTCCTGTAAATATTCTTCTTTTAATATCATCACTAAATTTTTTAAATTCATTATCCCAATTATATACTAGTGCTGTTGGTGTTACTATTAATATTTTAGCTTTCTCGTCTTTTACTTCTTCTAATACCTTTTTAATAAATATAATTGTTTGTAGACTTTTACCAAGGCCCATTTCATCAGCTAGTATTCCTCCAAGATTACATTTATAAAGATTATATAGCCATTTTACTCCTTCTTTTTGATAAGGTCTTAATAATTTTTCTTCTTCTTTAGAGAAAACTACTGGAGCATTTTTATACTCCTTAAAATTCTTAATAAATGAATCAAATAAAGTATTAGTTCTAATAAATCTATTTTTATTTCTTAAACTGTCTAGATAAAGTGCTCTAAATTTAGGAATTTCACCACTATTTTCCTCTAGCTCTAAATCTTCTTTTAACTCTTCTAATTCTTTTACCGATGGATCAAGTAAGTCTAAGATATCTCCACTTTTTAATCTGTAATATTTTTTCTTACTCTTTAGGCTTAGAAAAATATCTTCTAACTCATCAGTATTAACATTATCTAATTTAAATTCATAATTTATGATATTATCTTTTCCTATACTAAAACTAGTAGTACCTTGAATTTTTCGAATTAGATTCGTATTTTTTAATTTTTCACTAGTCAACACTTCATATTCTTTGGCAAGTTCTTCTAATCCATTTTCCATGAAATCAACTATTTCATCTATATCATAAAGCATTAGATTCCCATCAAAACCATATTTTTGGATTTCTAGAAAAACACTTCTTTCTAACTGTCTATCTCTTACTAGTTGTTTATCATCTTTATCAAAATAATTAATTTCTATATTTTCATAATTAAAAATAATTTTACATTCTATATATTCTTCCAATATATCAAAATATAGTTTTACATTAGGCGTTTTTACAATCACTAAGTCATCTACAGTATCATCTAATATTACTTTATCCTTAATACTAGGAATTAGATAATCTTTGAATTCAGAGAAGTTATCAGAAGGAAATGATAGACTATTTAAGTTTTCTTCTAAAATCTTACCAGCAATAATTTTTTCCACTTCATTTAATTGATAAATTCCTTTATTATCTATTAAATAACTATAATCATCAGACAGTGACTGTAATGTTGCTAAATCATAGTCTATATTTAATATGTGGATATCATCCTCTTTTGTTATCTTATAATTAAATGGTAATCCCTTGATGACGGATAGTTCCTTATTTATATAAGGTGATTCTACATATATACTATCAACAATTGAAAATAAGCTATCTAATTTATTTTTGTTTAATGTTATAGAAGAGTCATATCGATAGGATTTATAATAGCACATTTCTATAAAGTTCAATAGTTTTTTAGAAGTTTCATTGAAATAATAATCTTGATTATTGTAGATAAAATCTTTTCCAAATTTTACTGAACGATTATTATGGTAACTTTCAATAAAGCTATTTACTTTATTTCCTAATACATAAAGTTTTTTATCTCCTACCTTGAATCTTAAATCATATTCTTCTGTTTCTTCATAATCATAATAGTTCATATATTTTTCTAGCTTTAAATAAGGAACTATTTTAGCTTCTTTTTTTATGATGTTTTTCTTTAAAGATGCTTGTTTTATTTCATTTAAAAATTCTACTACTTTTCTTTGGCTTTGCTCTTTTTTATCGATTAGAAAAAGATCATTTTGAAATTTAACTAATACTGCTGCAACGTGTTTACAAGAATCTGTTAATAAGAATTGAGGACATGTGCAACTTGTATTTATTATTTCATCTTCTTCGTCTATATCAATTCTTACTACATATGACCTTGTAGTATGCTCAGAAGATACTATAAATCTATGTTTTTTTCCGTTTAATAATCCGGCAGTTCCTACATACTTTACTTTTCTATTATCATAATCCATTCCTTTTCTTAGATCACTTATTTTAACGTATTTTTCTAGCTCATCAATCATACCATCACTTCCGTGCTTTATAGTATATCATAAAAATCATATAAAGTATATTTTTACTTATTTTTTAAACTATTTTGAGAGATGGTTTATTTGATTTTCTTTTACATAAAAGGGATTTTTTCTTGAGAATACTAGCGTACGATTATCTCCAGTTTCTCTTAATTCTTGTTCTAGTCTAGAGTTTTCTATAAATCCACAGTTATTAGCTAAGTTGATTGATGAGATGTTTTCTTTATCAATTGATAAATGCACGTATTCACAGTTAGGACTAGCTGTAAAGATATTATTTGTTAGGGTATTTACTACATAACTTGCCATACCTTTTTTTCGATATTTAGGAATTAGTGCTATATATATTTCTTTATCATTTTTTTCCTCATCTGGTGTTATTGTTTTATAAAATCCTGCAAAATCATCCTTATAAAATATTAATGAAGAATCCCATTTTGAAAAACTAACATATTCTGTAATTGATTTATCTTTTAAATATGTATCAAAATACTTTTCGTATGAAGGACGAAAAGATTCAAACTTTACTTTATCCCATTCCATATTAAGCTCCACCTTTTATTTAACTATATCACTGTTTTTACATAAATTGATGATATTTTTATTCACTTTACAGTCACTTATTCATTTTATCTTTAATAATCATTAAAATCTTTCCTATTTTATTGACTACAGCGTATTCTTATAGTAATATTCAAGTTGGAGTGATTTTCGTGACTAAGACACAAAGTAAGATTCAGCTTTTTTTAAGTACTGATACTGAATATTATGAAATTGTAAAACCAATATTAGAACATCCAGAAATTCTTAAAAGAAAAACATTTGTACATCATGAAAGTTGTAGTGTTTATGAACATTGTTTAATTGTTTCTATCATCTCTTATCTCTGGGCAAAGAGATTAAACTGGGATTACCAAAGTGCTGCGATAGGTGGATTATTACATGACTTTTATGATGAGCCGTGGCAAACTGCTGACCATAAGGCTGCCTCTGGAAAAAAGAAATTGAGAGAAAAGCACGGTTTTGTTCATGCTAGACAAGCAGCAAAAAATGCAGCTTATTACTTTCCTGAGCTTGTTACAGAAAAAGTGGATAACATTATTAGAAGACATATGTTTCCTTTAAATATTGTTCCTCCTAAATATAGAGAGGCTTGGATTGTTACTATGGCAGATAAATATACTTCTTTAGATGTTTTTAAATCTCCTAAAGAATGGCCTAAATATTTAGGATTATCTAGGAATAGGCAAAGTTAATACCAAAAAATAAGTTCTTGTGTTAGAACTTATTTTTATATTTATAGTACTTTACATACCTTTTCTTGAATTTGATCTAATCCTGTTTTTTCTGTTTCTACGATTGATAGTACTTCTGTTTTTTCAAAAATATTGTTCATATCTTCAGATAAGTCTTCTTGATTACTAGAAAAAGTAAATTCATAATATTTTCCTTCTTCTAAATTGTTATTCATTTCTCTTGGTATCGTTACTGTTTCTGCTCCTTCTTTTTGAAATTCAGTTAATGTTACATGTAAATACCCTTCATCATTACTTTCTATTATTTTTTCAACTCGATATGTTTTAGTAAACTGACAACTATCTTCTATTATTATAGAACTTATAAAATCATATATTTCGTCTTCTGTAAAATTATTAAAGCTTATGATATATTTTTTGTCATTAATTAGTAAGGCTACTTCTTGTACCGTATCATTTACATTTAAAATATACCCTGTATAGTCGCCAGTTATTTCTGTTATACTTTTTATTTTTGGCATGGCAATCGTTGTTAGGTAGTGTAATTCATATCTTCCTTTTATATCATTAATATTATCAAATAAAGATATTTTTTTCGCATAATCTTTTCCCAAAAAATCTAATAATTCTATGTCACTTGTTATGTTGTTTTTTTCTAGATATGCTTTTCTTTTTTCGGCACTTTCTATATCTTTAGGAAGTTCTTCATCAGAGTCCATAGAGCCATAAATTGTTACTTGATTATTTGTAAACATTGATACAAAAGTCTCTATAGTACTAATACTAATCAATTTCTTTTCCGCTTCATTTTTATATTGCATGATAGGATAGGTACTATCTATTTCTTCTTTTGTATATCCTTCAACAA
>CALVVW010000069.1 GCA_944364005.1 uncultured Bacilli bacterium
GACTGTTTGACTGATAATCGTAATAGAACTGCATCTCAAGTTCGTAGTGCTTTTACTAAAGCTGGTGGAAATTTAGGTACAGATGGTTCTGTTAGTTATATGTTTGAACGTCGTGGATCTATTGTGATTCCAGCAGATTATGATGAAGATACTATGATGATGGTAGCTTTAGATGCTGGAGCACTTGATTTTGAAAAGGTAGAAGAGCAGTATTTAATTACTACGGATACCGAAAATTTCCAAAATGTAAAAAAGGCTTTAGAAGATGCTTCTGTAAAAGAGTTTTTGGAATGCGAACTTACATATGTTCCAAATATGGAAGTAACACTTGATGAAGAAGGTCAAGAAAAAGTACATAAATTAGTAGATACTTTAGAAGATTTAGATGATGTACAAGATGTATATTACAATTTAAAAGAAGATTAATTATGAATTATTTACTAATAGTTTAAGGTTTTATATTCCTTGAACAAAGTGAAAGGATAGGACATATTATGGATAAAAAGTCTCAACTGAAAGAAATCAATACAGAGTTAAAGATATATGTCAATGAAGCATCTTTTGTTTCTAATTCTTGTAGGAATAAATTAATTCGTTATTTAGGTGATGCTTTTGATATTAAGTTGCCTATTGAGAATTTTGCGAAAATTGATGTTTCTTTATTAGAAGATGGCAGTATTGAAATGAGGGATGAGGTTTATCAAAGAGAGGATTCACTTTCTTTTGACGAAGTTTTAGAAAGGTATCATATTTTTAAAGAAAAAGCAGATAATTTACTTAAGAGAAAAAGTAAGGATTCTTTTCCTTTAAATGATTCTAGTAATATTAGAAATTTATTTGTTGTATTATTACTTTCTGTTTTATTTATTGCGTTATTTATTTATACTCTTAGATCCTTTTTAGCTGGAGATTATATTCATTGTATTTGGTTATTTCTTTTTATTTCTACTTGGCTGGTACCTAGTGTTAGAGAGAGGTTTATTCAGGCATTTAATTATATAAAAAGAAAACTTAAATAGTTTTTTACAACAACTTTTTGGTTGTTGTTTTCTATTTTAGGTTGATGTTCGATTGCTACTTTTTTGGTTTTGTTATATAATTCTTTTGGGAGTTGAAGAATATGTATGATTATATCAAAGGAAAAATTGCTGAATTAAAGTATAATTCTATCGTTGTTGATAATGGAGGAGTAGGTTATTTAATTTATGTTCCTAATCCTTATGCTTTTGAAGTTGGTAAAGAATATAAAGTATATGTTTATCAACAAGTAAAAGAAGATGAAGAAGCTTTATTTGGTTTTAAAACTAGAGATGAGAAAGAATTGTTTTTAAAATTAATTAGCGTTAAGGGATTAGGTTGCCGTATGGCGTTACCAATTCTTGCAGTAGGTTCTATTCAAGGTATTATGGATGCGATTGAAAGAGAAAATATTTTATATTTGAAAAAATTTCCTAAGATAGGGGAGAAACTGGCTAGACAAATAGTTTTAGATTTAAAAGGAAAGTTGGAATTTATTGGTACTGGTATTTCTGATGATGTAGTAGAGACGGAACAGGAATTACAAGAAGCTCTTCTTGCGTTAGGATATAAAGATAAAGAAATTAAGAAAGTCGTTAGTCAAGTAGATGCTAGCCAGTCTATAGAAGAACAGATTAAGGAAGCATTGAAGTTATTGTTAAGATAGATTATGGATAAAGTTATTAGCTTAGAAGAAGTTTATTGTAATAAGATTATGAGTAATGTTTTAGATATGGCTTTAGATCTTGAAGAAGAGGGAGTTGTTTGGAATATTACAAATAGAGAGCTTCGTGGTTTATTAAATCAGTTTTATCATTTATATCAAAGTAAGGGTATTATTTATTCTTATCAGGAAGATATGCAAAGTTATTTTGCTACTATATTTACTTATATTAGTGAGGAACATATTCCTTCTATTTCTTTTTTGACAATTATTGACGGGTTTTTCTATTGCTATGAAATGATGAGTCCAGTAGAAATAGAAAGAAGTGATTTTACTGAGACTGTTAGTAAAGTGAAAAGTATGATTAGTTTGAAAGGAGAGGGAAATCATGCAAGATGAAAGTGTTGTTACAAATTATCATTTAGAAGATGATCAGTTGATGGATAATACGATTCGTCCTGAGAGTATTGATGAATATATTGGTCAAGAAGATGTGAAAGAGAATATTCGAGTTTTTGTAGAGGCAGCAAAGATGAGAAATGAGCCTTTGGATCATGTATTACTTTATGGTCCTCCAGGACTTGGTAAGACTACACTTGCTTTTATTATTGCTCATGAACTTGGTACAAATATTAAGACTGCTAGTGGTCCTAGTATTGAAAAGAGTGGAGATTTAGCAGCGATTCTTTCTTCTTTGGAGCCAGGTGATGTCTTGTTTATTGATGAGATTCATCGTATGCCAAGATATATTGAGGAGATTCTTTATCCGGCTATGGAAGATTTTTCTTTGGATATTATTGTTGGTAGTGAAGGAAACAGTCGTAATATTAAGATAGATTTACCACCTTTTACTTTGGTTGGTGCAACGACTCGTGCTGGGGATTTGTCTGCACCACTTCGTGATCGTTTTGGAATTACTTCTAAGTTACAGTTTTATACTGTTTCAGAACTTACAGATATTATTAAAAGAACAGCTAGAGTTTTAGGAGTAGAGATTGATAACAGTGCAGCTATAGAACTTGCTAAAAGGAGTCGTGGAACGCCAAGAATTGCTAACCGTTTATTTAAGAGAGTTCGAGATTTTGCTTTAGTTAAAGGGAATGGTAAAGTTGATTTGGCAATTACAGAAGAAGCTTTAGAGCGGTTGAAAGTAGATAAGATGGGACTTGATAATACTGACCATGAATTGTTACTTGCAATTATTGAAAAATTTAATGGTGGTCCGGTTGGAGTAGAGGCACTTAGTAGTTCTATTGGAGAAGAGGTTACTACGATTGAAGATGTTTATGAACCATATTTGTTACAAACAGGGTTGTTAAAGAGAACAAGTCGTGGTAGAATAGCAACGGATAAGGCATATGAAATATTAGGTATAGAAAAGCAGTAGGTTTGGTGATGTAGTAGTATGAAAAAATTGTCTTTTTCTCGTGTAAATACAGTTTATGATTTTTTACCTGTTTTAGAAGAACATTTACAGTCTATCAATGTTTTATCTATTGATATTTATCAACGTCATTTACAGTCATTATTAGATTTAGATGAAGGAAGACAGCAGTCACTTGTAGAATTTATGCATTATGTTGATGAGGTGTTTTCTACCGATTATCATCCTTTTATTAGGCATAAGTTAACGACTATTTTATCGGCTGCTACTTATTATCATGATTTTTATCAGCAAGTTTATGATTTGTCTTTTGGAGAACTTTCTATTTTAGCTAATTTTTCTTCTTTTAATCCGGTAGAAGTTTATCCTGAATATTTAGAAATGTTTCCTAAGCCAGTACTTAGTGTTATTGAAAACAAAGCGAATGATTTTATGGTGCGTAATGATTTGATGAGTTTTGTTTCTTTGGCTTTAGATAAAGGTGTTTCTAGTACTGATGTATTTGAGCAGTTGCAATCGCAGCCTTTATCTATGTTAAGAAGGCAGTCGAATGCGTGGCAGTTGGATATTGTAGAAGGAGGTCCTGTTTATGACAGTAGAGGAGTTCAATTATGATTTACCAGAGGAGTTAATTGCACAAACTCCTTTAAAAAAACGTGATGAGTCTAGACTTATGGTTTTAGATAAAAAGACAGGTGAGATTGAACATAAACATTTTAGAGATATTATTTCTTATTTGGAGCCTGGAGATACTTTAGTATTAAATGATACGAAGGTACTTCCTGCTAGACTTTATGGAGAAAAAGAAGAGACGAAAGCATTGATTGAGGTATTGCTTTTAAAGAATATAGAAGGAGATACTTGGGAGTGTTTGGTGAAGCCTGCTCGTCGTATTAAAGAAGGTACAGTTGTTGTCTTTGGAAATGGTAAATTGAAAGCAAAATGTGTTTTTGTAGGGGATGAGGGAATTCGTCATTTTACGTTTTCTTATCAAGGAATTTTTTTAGAAATATTAGAAGAACTTGGTACGATGCCACTTCCTCCTTATATTCATGAGCAATTAGAAGATCAATCGAGATATCAGACGGTTTATGCGAAAGAAGTTGGTAGTGCAGCTGCTCCTACAGCAGGACTTCATTTTACTAAGGAATTATTACAGGAGATAGAAGATAAGGGTGTAAATATTGCTTATATTACTTTGCATGTAGGGCTTGGTACTTTTCGTCCGGTGAGTGTAGATACGGTGGAAGAACATACTATGCATAGTGAATATTATCAGATGACAAAAGAAGTTGCTGAAGTTTTGATGGAGACTAGGAGGCAAGGTAAGCGTATTATCAGTGTTGGTACTACTAGTACTAGAACCTTGGAGACTATTATGAGTTTATATCATGAATTTCGTGAGTGTAGTGGTTGGACAAATATTTTTATTTATCCTGGTTATGAGTTTAAGGCAATTGATTGTTTAATTACTAATTTTCATTTACCTAAGTCAACTTTGGTTATGTTAGTGTCTGCGCTTGCAGGAAGAGAACATATTTTACATGCTTATCAGGTAGCGGTAGAAGAGAAGTATCGATTTTTCTCGTTTGGAGATGCGATGTTTATTAAGTAAAATCATGAAAAACTATTTGCATTTTTACTTCTTTCGTGGTATACTTATAAACGTCTAAGCGATGATCCGCTTTTCAGTTTTAACTTTTATTTTAATTTTATGATTATGATCATTCGTGAAATATATATTTAGAGAGGAGAACTTATATGAACGTTATTGACAAAATTAACAAAAAACAACTTAATCCAAACGTTCCTGAATTTCGTGTTGGTGATACGGTAAGAGTAGATGTTAAAATCATTGAAGGTAAAAGAGAACGTATCCAAGCTTTTGAAGGTGTTGTAGTTGCTCGTCGTGGAGGTAGTGTTTCTGAAACATTTACTGTTCGTAAGATGAGTAGTGGAATTGGTGTAGAAAGAACTTTCCCAATTCATTCACCAAAAGTTGCTGGTATTACAGTTGTACGTAAAGGTAAGGTAAGACGTAGTAAACTTAACTTCCTTAAAGACAGACGTGGTGGATATCGTATCAAAGAAAGAGGAGAACAATAAAAATAAGGCTCGGCCTTATTTTTTGTTATGGATGCTTATGGAAAAGAATAAAAAGAGTAAAAGTAAGAATTATTTTAAAGAGTTTTTGCCTTATATTATCATTATTATTGTGGTGATACTTATTAAGAGTTATGTTATCTCTCCTATTCGTGTTAATGGAGAATCGATGGATTCTACATTAAAAGATGGTGATATTATGCTATTAAATGAAATAGAATATCGCCTTGGAGAGATAGAAAGATTTGATATTGTGGTTATTCGAAGAGGAGATGAGTACTTAATTAAAAGAGTGATTGCTCTTCCTGGTGAGAAAATAAAATATTTAGACAATAAGCTTTATATTAATGGAAAATATGTAAAGGAAAATTTTAAACATAAGAAGACAAATGATTTTCCGACTTATCAATTAGGTAAAGATGAATATTTTGTCATGGGTGATAATCGTACAAACTCTAAAGATAGTCGAATGATTGGTTCTATTTCTAGAGATGAAATTTTAGGTAAAGCAAGTTTAACTATTTTTCCTTTTTCTAGATTTGGTATAAAAGAGTAAAAGCATACTTTGGTATGTTTTTTTCTTTATCTATTATGATAATT
>CALVVW010000070.1 GCA_944364005.1 uncultured Bacilli bacterium
CCAATACTAAGAAGAAAAATAATAAGTACCGGATGAATATCATTAGACTTACCATAAATTCTTGGAGAAATAAAATATTCATCTACCAAAGGAAAAAATAAACATACAAATAAAGTAGCAAAAAATAAAGAGTCTGATATCATAAATGCCGTAAGTATCGCAATCCCATTAGCAACAAATCCCCCTACATAAGGAACGGCAGTAAAAAGCCCGATAACAATACCAAGAACTAACCAGTGTGGATGTCCTATAATAAGAAACAATAAAGAATACTCAATAAATTGAACAAACATCAATTGCCCTACACCTTTCACGTATTGAACCATCGTACTATCCAAAATAAGTAAATACTGATAAAATCTAGGATACTTAAACTTTAATGTATCTTTAAAATAATTCCTAATCTTTCCCATATAAAATAAAAAATAAAGAAAACTAACACACCCTATCACAAATCCACTAACACTAGAAACAAAAGTTCCAAAAAAACTAACAGTAGTAGACGTAGTAATTGTTCCCATACTTTGTAAAAACTGATTAAAAAAATGTGTGATAAAAACCTCTAAGTTTCCAGAAGGAAGACAAAATTTCTTACTAAAATGATTCACAAGTTGAATCAGTTGAATCGTAAAATCAACAATCTGATGATATAAAATAGGAAGTAAAGTAAAAATTAAAAAACCTAGTAACAATAGCAAAGAAAAAACAACGATAACTACCGCAGCACTTCTAGGAATATGTTTTTTTTCTAAAAAACAAACAAAAGGATTTATCGCATAAGCCACGATAAACCCTACTATAAATGGTAATAAAATCGACAAAATATTCATAAAAATATCCATAATTTGTTTTGCATTCATAAAACCAATGCAAAGTAAAATCATAAAAAAAGTAAAATTAATTAAAGGATAATTAAGCTCTTTTCGAAACAATGCTCCTACCTTTCCAACCAGATTGTTGTAGGTCCAATATTAGTAATAGAAACATTCATATCGGCACCAAACTCTCCAGTTTCAACTTCTACATATTTACCTAACTCTTCATTAAATAAATCATAAAATGTAACCGCCTCATGATTATTCATAGCCTCAATATAACTAGGACGATTTCCCTTATTACAATTAGCATACAAAGTAAATTGGGATACTGAAAGTATTTTACCACCATAATCTAAAATACTTTTATTCATCACTCCTAAATCATCAGGAAAAATACGAAGATTTACTATTTTCTTAGCCAGATATTGTACTTTTTCTAGTGTATCACCATCAGTAAACCCAACAAAGACAACCAACCCTGAATCAATTTGTCCAACGACTCTATCACAAACAGAAACAGAAGATTTTCCACTTCTTTGTACTAAAACTCTCATCGCATCATCCTTTCTGTATGATCTACATAAGGTTGCTTCTCCAGTAAAGCTATTAATTTAGTAAGTTGCTCTAACCCAGTAACATAAACACTAGCTTCATATAAAATAACATCCGTTTTACTCATGGTTTTAATACTATCTACGCTAACATTCATATTAGAAATAGTCTGAATTAAAGAAAGCATATGATTTTCTTGACTATTAGAATAAATTAATAAATTAGTTAAATACCTCTTATTAACATTAGTATTCCAATGAACCTCTAATGTTCTAGTCTCTAACATCTCAAGGTTATGGCAATTTGTACGATGAACAGTAATACCATTTCCTTTCGTAATATATCCTATGATATCATCTCCAAAAACAGGACAACAACAATTAG
Organism: uncultured Bacilli bacterium; assembly: GCA_944364005.1. The sequence continues at coordinate 1,755 of CALVVW010000070.1, forward strand.
CAAGATTTACTTTTACTTTATCAATACCACTAACAATAATATCAGCATCCATATTTTTAGGAGTTACTTTAACAACTTTAGGAGCAGCAACCTCCTCAATCTTATCAATACAATTAATAATAGAATTAGCCGAATTTTTACCATTACCAACCGTTAAATAAATATCTTCTAAATCATCCAATCGAAATTCTTCACATATCTTTTTAACATTTTTATCACTAAAGAAATCAGAAATAGATAATTTTCTTCTTCGAAGTTCCTTCTCTAAAGTATATTTACCACGTTCAATATGTACTTCCTTTTCATTTTTACTAAAGAAATTCTTTATTTTATTTCTAGTAGTAGTTGCTTTAACAATATTAACCCATTCTGGAGAAGGAGTAGCATTTTTATTTGTAATAATTCTTACGATATCATTATTTTTCAATTCATAATTTAATGGCACAATCGCATTATTAACAATTGCTCCCGTTGTAGTCTCTCCTACCTTAGTATGAATCTTATAAGCAAAATCAATTGGTGTTGCTCCCTTAGGAAGTTCAATAACATCACCCTTGGGAGTAAAACAATAAATATTATTATTTAGAACTTCATCTTTTACACTATTAACAAACTCTTCACTACTCATTTTATCTTTACTTAAATCAATAATCGATTTAAAAAATTGTAATTTTTGTTCCGTAGTAGATTGTAAATTAGCAGTCTTATTAGAACCTTTATTTTCTTTATAAGCCCAGTGGGAAGCAATACCATTTTCCGCAACCTCATCCATATCATAAGTACGAATTTGTATTTCAAATAAATATCCATCAATTCCAAAAACCGTAGTATGTAAAGACTGATACATATTAGGTTTAGGCATTGCTATATAATCTTTAAAACGTTTGGGAAGTGGTCGAAACTTAGAATGAATAATTCCAAGTGCCAAATAACATTCCTGCTCTGTATGAACTAAAATACGTAAAGCAAGTAAATCATAAATATCACTAAACTTTTTACCTTTATTTAATTTATTATAAATACTATAAATACATTTAGCACGACCCTTGATTTCATGATTAATATGATGTTCTGTAAGTAACTCAGAAACTTCTCTTTCCATATCAACAACTGTACGGTCACGTTCTAACTTTGTTTTATTTAACTTTTCAGCAATATCATAGAAAACATCTGGTTTTAAATAACGTAATGCCAAATCTTCTAATTCACTTTTTATTTTATGAATTCCCAAGTGATGTGCAATAGGAGCCAAAATCTCTAACGCTTCTTTTGCTTTTACTTTTTGTCTATCTGGTGGTGTTGCCCAGAGAGTTCTCATATTATGAAGACGGTCAGCAAGTTTAATAATAATGACTCTAACATCTTCACTCATACCTACGATGATTTTTTTATAGTAATCGATTAAATATTCATTTTCCGTAGAAAAGTGAATTTTACTAAGCTTGGTAACACCTTGTACTAATTTTGTAACTTCACTACCAAATTTCTCTTCCATCTCTTCTGGGGTACAATCACAATCTTCTAACACATCATGCAAAAATCCTGCAGCAATCGTCTGATAATCCGCATAAATAGTAGTTAAAATCATAGCAACGTTTAACGGGTGAACGATATAATCTTCACCCGATTTACGAAATTGACCAGCATGTTTTTCTTTAGCAAATAAATATGCTTGTTCAATAAATTTTAATTGTTCTTCACTTTCTATATATGTTTTTGCACGTTCCAGCACATCTTCAAATTGTATATTATCCTTCGCATGCATAATACCACCTCCAGTAATTAGCAGTTAATACCTTTTACTAATTTTTCTTCATACTCATCTGTATAAATTGGTTTTCTCTTCTTAGGCTTTCCAGCACTTTTAGCTTCAATTGTAGCAAATATTACTGTTGCAATATAAATAGAAGAATAAACACCAACAACAAGTCCAAATAGCATTGCTAAATTAAATGTTAATATTTCTCTTGATCCCATGAATATCAATATAACAATTGGTATCAACGTTGTAATAAATGTATGTAGCGATCTAACAAAAGTCTCACAAACAGCACGATTAGAAATCTCCCAAACATCAGATTTCTTCAATTTTTTACTATCTACTTTAGAAAGTTCTTCACGAATTCTATCGAATGTAACAATCGTATCATTAATAGAATATCCAATAATTGTTAAAATTGCTACAATAAACATAGAAGAAACTTCTAAATGAAAGACTGCAAATAATGCACATACAATTAATACATCATGGAATAAAGATACTACTCCACCAACAGCATAGCTAAATTTAAAGCGTACAGAAATATATAAAATAATACCAATTAATGCAACAATAACAGATAAAATAGCATTTTTAACAAGTTCTTGTTTTACAACATTAGAAATAACACCAATACTTGTTTTAGCATCATATTTATCTTCAAAATAATTCGTTACGTCTTCTACTTTGTCTCCATCTAATACATCACTAATACGGATATTTACTTCATCATCATTTATAGTAATAGACTGCTTATCAAGCTTCAATTTATCTAAATCTTGAGATAATCTCTTTTTAGTAATATTTTTATTTGTAGCAATAGAAATATCACTACCAGCTTGATATTCAACACCTAAATTAACGCCACGAACTCCCAAAGCAATAATACCTGCAAAAATAATAATGACAGATAAAGCAATAAATGGTTTTGTATATTTAAAGAAATTAAATCCTTTAAATGGTATAACTTTAACCTCTTCATTCTTACTAACATCTGGAATATCACTACTCTTTACATTAATAAATAAGTTAGTCTTATCATTAAAGTAATTTGTCTTAACGAATAACTTAAGTAAAAGTCTAGTAAGCCATACCATCGTAAACATAGTAATCACAACAGTAATAATTAACATAGTAGCAAATCCCTTGATACTAGATTCACCAAAAACAAACATAATAACAGCAACCAACAACGTAGTTAAGTTAGAATCTAAAATAGCACTAAAACTAGATTTCGTTCCTTCTTTAAATGCCATTGGTAAACTCTTACCTTTATATAGTTCATCTTTAATTCTAGCAAAAGTAATAACATTAGAATCTACTGCCATACCAATACCTAAAATTAAAGCAGCAATACCAGGAAGGGTTAATACTCCTCCAACTACCCAGAATGTTAAAAATACTAAGAAAGTATAGATTAACATAGAAATAGAAGAAATAACTCCCGCAAAATGATATATAAATATCAAAAATAAAATAATTAATACTACACCAATGATACCAGCAACAAAAGTTGTCTGTAAGGTAGAGTCTCCAAAAGATGCTCCAACCGTCTGTGAAGATATTTCTGTAAGCTTACTAGGAAGAGAACCACTATTAATTAAATCTACTAAGTTTTCTACCTCTTCTTCTGTAAAATTACCTTGAATAATTACATCACTAGCAAAGCCTTGAGAAACAGTAGCAGCACTTAAACAGTTAGATTCACTAGTACCACACATTGCTCCTTCACTAGCATAACTATCAACAGCTTCATCATAATCTAACCAGATAACAATCGTATTATTATCATAATCTTTCACTTTATTTGTTACTTTATAAAATTCATCTTTATCTTTAACAGATAATAATACAGCAGGATTTCCTGAAGAATCTGCACTAACTTTTGCACCACCAGCAACCAAAACATCACTAGTCATTAATAAATTATCATCTGTATCTCTAAAAGATAGTGTTGCAACAGTAGACAACTGCTTACGTGCTTCCTCTGGATCAGTAACACCAGCTAACTTAACACGAATTTTATCATTACCTTCAACAATAATTTCAGGTTCACTAACACCTAAACTATCAATACGCTTACTTAAAGTTCTATAAGTAGCCATAACTTTATCATGTGTCATTTTAGAACCATCAATAGAATCGACTTGATACAATATTTCAAATCCAC
>CALVVW010000071.1 GCA_944364005.1 uncultured Bacilli bacterium
TCTCACATTCCTAATGAGAAAATTAAATTAGAAGTATTAAAATATATCTATACATCTAATTTACCTTATTATAAGAACTTAGAAGAGACATATCATGATTTAACAGAGAATTCAGCTACGAAATATCAGACTTTATTAAGTGATAATGGTATTTCTATTGAAATATGTGATATGGAACGTATTATGCAAAATTCTCTTGCTGATGTGAAAGATATGTTACAGATAATAACATCATTTGATATTAAAGATAAAATGGAAATTGCTAATATTCTTCAGTCTAGTACCAAGGCTTATTTAGATAGCGTGGTTTCTTTCTGTAAAGAAGGATACTTTGATTTAGAGTTTATTACTAGTCATCCTATGATTTTAGAGAATCCAAGTCTTTATGACGTGATTTCCTTAAATCAAAAGTCTATGAATGAAAAAGGCTTAAATCCTTTATTATTAGCCAAAAATCCAGAGGTATGGTTTCAAGATTCTAACGTGTTAAGAGAAAATTTGGATATTTTAGAACATTATCAATTCCTAAGTTCTATGTCTAGAGCCTCTAAGTATTCTTTTTTAGGAAGTGAAGAATTAGAACATACTATAGATGTGATTTTAGAATTAGGATATGAAGAGTTGCTAGAACAAAATATAGATTTATTAAATTATGACAGTAAAAAATGGATGCGCATCTATGTTTTAAAAGAATTAAATATGGTACCTAGTGATATTGATACTTTAACTACAGTATTGCAACAAGAACAATTTTTTGTACCAGAGGAAAAAATGAAAGATTATATCTCTAATGAACCTTGTAAAATAGAGAGTATGGAAAATGATGATGTAGCAACAGAAGAGGAAGTAAGAAGAAAATTGGATACCTTCCCTCAAACAAAAAGAACTTATGTTGTTGGAGGAGTCATTCTATCTAAGAACAGGGTGGAGAAAAATATAGAAGAAGTAGGTGCCTTAGAGTTATCTTTAGCTAATAAAGTGTATTTATCTTTGGCCAGTAACACTATATTATCTGAAGGCGAACATGATGCAATGCAAAAGATAATTCAAGATTCTGTAAAAATAAAGTTTGAAATTTGACAGAGAGAAGTAGATATGCTATACTTTAACTGTTTGACGCCTCATGCTCAAACCGCATTGAAAAGGTAAAAACAAGATTCTTGTACCTTAAGAGCGAGTCTTAAGTTTAAAAAAAGGAGGTATACGAATGAATGCTGTAATTAAAGTTGGAGGAAAACAATATTACGTAACAGAAGGTAGTGAAATTTTTGTTGAAAAATTAGATGCTAATCCTGGTGATGTTGTTAAATTCGACCAAGTATTAATGCTTGATAGTAAAATAGGAAGTCCTTATCTTACTAATGTTACTGTAGAAGGTAAAGTTATCAAAAACGGTAAACAAAAGAAAATTACTGTCTTCAAATATAAATCTAAAGACAGATCTAACCGTAAGAAACAAGGACATAGACAACCTTATACAATGATTCAAATTACTAAGATTAATGGTTAATTATGATACATGTAAAAGTAGAAAAAGCTCATGCTAAATATAAAAAAATAGCTATTTTAGGACATGCTATGTATGATGATTATGGAAAAGATATTGTATGTAGTGCTGCTAGTAGCATTGTAACAACCACTGTGAATGGTGTTTTAGCATTAGATAAAGGTAGTCTAAGTTATATGATTAGTAAAAAAGGTATTAGTATTGATATTAAAAATGAAGATGCTACTACCCAAATACTAATTGGTAATATGGTTAGTCTTTTAAAAGAGTTGGAAAAAAATTATCCAGCAAATATCGAAGTAAAGTAAGGAGGAGAATTATGAATTTTTTAAAGTTAGATATCCAATTATTTGCTCACCATAAAGGGCAAGGATCAACATCTAATGGTCGTGATTCTGCAGGACGTAGACTTGGAGCAAAAGCTGCTGATGGAGAATTTGTAACAGCAGGTTCTATTATATATCGTCAACGTGGAACAAAAGTATTCCCAGGTAATAATGTTCGTCGTGGTAATGATGATAGTCTATTTTCAACAATAGATGGAATCGTTAAATTTGAACGTTTAGGAAGAGACAAAAAACAAGCTTCAGTTTATCCAGTAGGAGAGTAGTGTAAAAAAAGAAAGTTAATCCTTTCTTTTTTTTTTGCTTTGTGATACACTAAAAGAGAATAGAGGTGTGGCGTTTATGGATAATAAAATAAAAGTAGTAACTCCAGATAATCAAACTTTAGAAATAGAAGTGCTAGATATTTTTAATGTTACAGGATATGAAGGAAAAGATTATATTTTGTACTCTTTAGGTGAACAAGTTGATAATGATCATGAGCAAGCATATATATCTATTTTAGAAAAAAGTGAAAATGACTATAATTTAACAGAAATAAAAGATGCTCAAGAATGGGATGCGGTTCAAAAAGCCATTGCAGAAGATATAAAAATGGAACAAGAGGCTAGCAATGAATAATTCTGATAAGGTATATCAAGCACTTCTAAAACAAAGCTTAGATACAATAGCCAAAGAAATTCAACAACTAAGTCAAAAAAAGAAAGGCCTAATAGATTTAGCAAGTAAAACAGAAACTGAAATAGAAGGACTAAAATTACAATATAATGAAATAGTAATGACTATGAAAAATTATCAAGAAAGAATCGCTTTATCTGAAAGAAAAGAAAAAAAATTAGACAAATTGGATGAAAAGTCAGATAAAATAATAAAACAGCAAGAAGAGCATGAAAAGCAAATAGAAAAATTAAAAGAAGTAAAAGAAAATTTACAAACATCAAGTGCTAAAAGAAAAATAAGCAAAAAAATAGAAAGGCAACAAGAAATTATTAAAAATCTTCAAAAGAAGCAAGTACGTATTGATCTACGCCAAAAAGCAATTATATTACCTAAATTGACTAAAAAAAATAAACGAGAAAGACTAATAGCACAACAACAAGCAAAAGTAAATTTAACAGCTGCAAAAGCCCAAGATAATAAAGAATTACAAAAAATGCTTGACCCTGAAAACAAAATGACAGATGGTCTAAAATCTATAGTTTATGATATAAAAGGTGCTTTTTATAAAAAAAGTTTAGAACACTCAGAAGCAGTGTTAGAAACTATGAAAAATCAAACATCAAATATTGCTGTACGTGGAGCGAATGCAATTACAATTACTAAAAATATAGCTCAGTTTTTAAGAGAAAAAAGACAAAAAAGTCAAGCTAAAAAAATGGCACAAGAGCAATCTACCCAGCCTAAAGTAGTATTACAAGTACCAGCGGTAAGAAAATAAGAAAAGATGTTCTTTTCTTTTCTTTTTGTAAATGATATAATATAGCCGAAAAGGAGGAGAGTATATGTTTGTAGATGAAGTAGAAATCAAAGTAGAAGCAGGAAATGGTGGAGATGGATGTACCGCTTTTCGTCGTGAGAAGTTTGTTCCCTTGGGAGGTCCTTATGGTGGAAATGGTGGACATGGATCTGATATTATTTTTAAAGTTGATGAAGGACTCCATACTCTCCTAGATTTAAGATACCAAAAATTAATTAAAGGTAAAAAAGGAGAAAACGGGCGTGGTAAAAATCAACATGGAAAAGGTGCTGACCCTATAATTATAAAAGTACCACAAGGAACAGTAGTAACAGATTTAGATACAGGATTGATTCTAGCGGATCTTTCCCAAAAAAATCAAGAAGAAGTTATTGCAAAAGGAGGTCGTGGTGGAAGAGGAAATACCGCATTTAAGACACAGACAAATACGGCACCAGATTACTCTGAAAATGGAGAAGAAGGAGAAAAGAAAAACTTAAAAGTAGAAGTAAAAATGTTAGCAGATGTTGGATTAGTAGGACTTCCAAGTGTTGGTAAGAGTACGATTATTTCTATGGTATCTAGGTCAAAGCCAAAGATTGCTGCTTATCACTTTACAACATTACATCCTAATTTAGGTGTTGTTAGGGCAAGTGATGGTAGAAGTTTTGTTATGGCTGATCTTCCAGGATTGATTGAAGGAGCTAGCAAAGGAGAAGGCCTTGGTGATAAGTTTTTAAAACATATTGAAAGAACCAAGGTGATTGCTCATGTTATTGATATGAGTGCAAGCGAAGGAAGAAATCCTTATGAAGACTATGTATTAATTAATAAAGAACTAGAAGCATTTAATGAAAAATTGATTAAGAAGCCACAAATTATTATTGCTAATAAGATGGATTTAGAATCATCTAAAGAGGAATTAGAAAAGTTTAAGAAAAAAGTTGGTGATGTTGAAATTTTTGAAGTTAGTGCTGCCACTAATACTGGACTTCAAAAAGTAATAGACCGTCTTGCTGATTTAGTAGATGAAGCACCAAATAATCCATTATATGAAGATAGTCAAATCGAAAGTCATGTATTATATAAATTTAAGAAAGAAGAACCATTTACCATTACCAGAGATGATGATGGTACCTGGGTAATACAAGGTAAGGAAGTAGAGCGAATCTTTAAAATGACGAAATTTTCTTCTGATGAAGCTGCTTATAAGTTCGCTAAAAAATTAAGTAGAATGGGAATTGATCAAAAACTAGAAGAATTAGGTGCCGAAGAAGGAGATCAAGTCAGAATATTAGATTTCTACTTTGATTATAGGAAATAGAATTAAGGTGGAGAAAATTATGGAATTAGAACAACTAAAAAATGAAACCATAAATTTATCACAAAGAATAACAGGAATTAATAAGTGGATTAAATCAAATCCACAAATAACAGATCCTAATGCATATGAAATTATGGATTGTAATGTTAGTTTAGCTGAATGTATAGCAGAATATAGAAATCATTTGAACGAATTAGAAGTAATTGAGACTGTTCAAGATGAAACATATCCAGTAATAGAAAAAATACCGGAATTAGTTTCTTCGATAAAAGAACTGAATGAAATGGATCAACTACGTGATACTGCACATCACCCTTTTTTTCAAAGTAAAGAAGCAAATTCTTTATATAATGCAGTCAAGCAAAGTCAACTTTCTATGAATTATGATATTCCAGAAGATATAGAAACTAGAAGAATAAAAAAAGAATTACTATGTAAAAGTATGAGTGTACCTTTTTATATTTGGCAAGTGCAGCATGAAAAAAAAGACTATGAGTATGATAATGCTACAGAATTTAGTGGTATGAAAGCCATGTTAGATATTTATAAGTCAGAAGGAAATACTCAATTTGTTCCTGAAATAGAAGCTTTATTTGGTGTTATTGAAAAGAATTATAAATATAGCGAAACAAAAATTACTGAAAAACATGCCTAAATGGCATGTTTCAGACTGTTGACAAAGAGATATATTTGAAAAGAATATATCACTTTTTTTGTTATGTTTTTGATAATTTCCTCTATCTTTAAAAAATATAGTAAA
>CALVVW010000072.1 GCA_944364005.1 uncultured Bacilli bacterium
CTATTTTCATAAAGAATATCTTCATGGGCACATAAATTTCTATAATTGGCAAGTATTGGTAAGTATACCAGAAGATCGTCTACCTCTACATTATATATTTTTCCAATTTCTTCTTGGTCTTCTGATTTTAAGATAGAGAACATTTCACTAACAATACCAAAGGATAATACTTTTACTAATATCCATAATGGAATATATCCATAATTAGATACATAATGAAGTGTTGCAGAATGTTGACTTCCATTTACTCTGATTTGTCTTTTCATCTTCTTTAATAAGTCATTTACTTGTCTTTGCCTTTCCGGGCTATGTGTAAAGTTCTTGGCTTTTAAATAATCTCTTTCTCTATATCCATACTTTTTAGATAATTGATATGATGTAATTGACTTTAAGTTATTTTCAATTACTAATAAGTATTTAAATATTACATTACGAAAAGAACGGTCAAATAAAAACAAACTATATAACTCTTCAAAAGTTGTTCCTTTGATAAATTGTTTCTCCGTATCGGACTTATAAAAAAGATGACGGTATCCATTTAAGAAAAAGTAATTTTCTCTTAATAGAACTTGTTTTGCATATTTTTCATCATTAATTATTAATCCTTTGTGTTTAAATATTTCAATTTGTTCATCTAGATTTTTAAATTGTTTCTCTATCATAATCTCACCTAGTATTGATTATATCATATTCTTCCTTGAAAAGTATGAAAATTTTGTGAATTTGTGTGCTATAATTAAACTAGTATTCGATTAGGAGGGATAGAATGCCAGCTACTGTTACACATGCTTATTTTTCTAATGATGTCTATGATATTTTACCTAATCAAATCAAAGAAAGAATTTCACTTTCTAGAATTAAAATGTTTGGTCAGGGAACAGATCCATTTATGTTTTATCATTTGTTTTCTGTCAAACCAGGGAAAAAGATTCGGTTGATGCAACGTGTCTGTCATAGGCAACATACAAGAGACTTTTTTTGTCAACTTATCGAAGATATTAAGAAAAATCATTTAGAAGAAGATAGTGATGTTTGTTCATTTTTATGTGGTTTTATCTGTCATTATGTTTTGGATTCTACCATTCATCCATTTGTTATATATAAGACAGGTAATTTTGATAAACATAATAAAGCTACTTATAAGTATAATAATTTGCATCTTTTTATGGAAACTTATCTCGATAACTATTTAATTCGTAAAAGAGAACATCAAAATCCATATTCTTTCTCTATTGTTAAATATTCTTTTGATTTAGCTCCTTTTTCTTCAGGATTAAATCAAGTAATTGGTTCTTCCTTTGATAAGGTTTATCATGTTTCCAATATGGATTCTATTTATTATCAAGCATTAAAAGATATGAAGTTTTCACTACGAGTTTTTAGACAAGATCGTTTCGGTATTAAAAAATTCTTTTATAAATTAGCTGATACCTTTACACCTAGAAGATGTTTTCGTTTTGAAGCTATCAGTTATCATTATACTATGCATCCAAGTTATGATTTTTTAAATTTTAAGCGTCGACTATGGAGAAATCCTACAACCTATTCTATTATTAGTCATGATTCTTTTTATGATTTATATATTAAATCTCTTAAATTAGCAAAAAAGATTATTGAAGACACTTTTGGCTATTTAAGTGGCCAAGATATTAATTTAAATTCTGTCTTTAAGAATTTAAGTTATACGACAGGATTAGATTGTGATGAACATAAGGAACTAAAATATTTTGAATTTTAGTTCTTTTTTGTATACTTTTTTATTTTCTTCTCATACTAATTCTAGGTGAAGATTATGTTTTATAGATATGAAATTAAGAATAATGGTGTTGAAGATATACTATATTTATTTTTAACTATGAATTATGAATTTTCTAAGGAACTAGGTAGTAATTCTAATGATTCTGAACTAAGAAGAAGAACGAATAATTTTATTAAAAATAATAATATAGACTTTCAAGGTGATAAGGTTTATTTGGTTATCGATAATGTGATTGTGAAAGCTTTTCAAATCTCTAAGGATCAAAAAGTGGATTCTCTTCCTAATAAAAAGTCTTATGATGATTTAGAATATATGGTTACAGTGCAATTAGATGATTCTTCTATTGTAGAGATTTGTTTATGTGATTATTTACTTGGTGCCTTAGCAACTAATATGGTACCTAATCTTTCTATTGAAGTATTAAAAGCTATGGCTATTTTATATCGTACTTATGCCTTTAAAGAAATGAGTGAGTATAGTGTTATTAAAGCTACGAATGAGTTTTTCTCTTATCGACCAATCGAGTATTATAAGATTGCTTTTGCTCCTAACTATGAGGAGGTTGTTAATACTTTAAAAGAGGCTATTAAACAGACAAACGCTATGTTTGCTAGTTACCAAGATCAGTATATCTTACCTTTTATTCACATTTGTAATCATGGAAGAACTTTAGAAGATAGTCGCTATCCATATTTATCCTCTGTTTCTAGTCTCTGGGATAGTTCTTCTCCTTTCTATGTTGATACAGAAACTTTTTCTTATTCGTTCTTAAGTCAAGTTTTTCATTTTACTATTACTAAAGATACACCTTTTCAAATGTTAGAAGTATCTCCTCATGGTAAAGTATTAAAATTAAAAATAGGTAATTCTATTATTGATGGAAAGAAGTTTATGAATCTATTACATTTAAAATCTCAGTTTTTATCCATTATCATTAATTCGCAATCTATTAATGTGATTACTCATGGCTGGGGTGATGCATTAGGCCTTAGCTTGTATGGTGCTTTAAAACTTGCTGAAAATGGTTGTAGTTATGCTAATATTTTAAATTATTATTTTCCTAAAGTTACTATTTGTGAATACGTAAAAGAGCTTTCCTCTTAGTGAAAGCTCTATTTTGTTGCCTTTAAATCAGCTAATTCTTTATCTGCATCTTTATTTAGTTCTATTGTTGTCAGTAAAAATTTAGAATATGATTCTACCGTAGATGCAAAATCTTCTAATTCTACTAGATTTTTTCCTTTTATATATTCCATCACAATGGCTACTGCACTATTCAATTCTTTTGCTACATCTTCTACCTCTTTATATGTCATATTACCAATCATTGTCCTAATTCCTCCATTTTAGGTTCTTCCGTTACTGTTTGAGCTAACTGATTTGATTTTTCTATCACCATGTTACGATACTCTTCTATTTTTTCTATGTTTGCTACATTATCTGTACTATTCCAGGCTATTTTCATTTTGTTAATACATTCAAAAATTTTATTAATTGCATTTACATATTGATTATAATTCATACTTCCTCCTATATTAATACTATTCTAGAACCATTTTTTAAATCTGTTTCTCGTACTGTTTTATTAACATCATAAACTTCTCCTGTTTCTTTACTATAAAAGTTACTTTCTTCTTTTATAATATAGTCATGATCTGTTAAATCAATTAATCCTTCTTCTATTAATTTTTTTATGGTCCCTATTTTTTTGTTGATGGGAATGTATAAATCATAATTTTTTTCAATTAATGGAATATATAGTTCAATTAATATTTTATTTTTATTCATATTAATTTCATTCCTTTCTTGCTATAGCATAGTTAATACAAATATTTTATGGTTCTGTTACAAATTTGACTAAGATTGCTTTTCCTTTTTTTATTACATAACCAAAATTTGGTTCAATTTCTGCTCTTAGTATTCTAGAGTTTGTCGTTACTTTTAACGTAAATTGATTGGCAATTCCATTTCCTAACCAAATTCCTTCTGATAACGAAGTATTAGCTTTAAACCATGCTTCGTAACTTAAAGTCTTGATATTATCAATCGTATCTATGATAATATATTTCGTATTTTTTGCTTCTCCTAATAATGAAGTTAATTTTCCTTTATCTACCATACTCAATTTTTTTAGTATAGTTCCCAATCCACTGATAACACAAATATTCATATTATTTTCACTATTTATTAAAGTAGTAATTGCTGAAAAAATATTTTCTCCTGTTTCATACATTATAGAGTTCATATTCTGTTGATTTAACATGCTATTTCCATCAATTACTATACAATTTACTTGAGATGGTACTGATAAAGAGTTTATCCATGTTGTTAAAAATGAAGTACCAGAAGTTATATCTTCTCCTGTTATAATGTAGAAATTATTTTCAACTATATCTATTTTTTCAATTTCTAGAGTATCTTTATTAATTCCTACTGGAATATCTTTCAAACTAGTATATGCATTACTTAAGATACTTGTTGTTACTACTTCTGGAAGTGTTGGTACGGCTGGTGCCTGGTAGTTACAAATATTACTTAGCTTCTCACAGATAATTTTAATATATTCTGTTAGTTTTTCTTCCTTATACGCATAAGCGGTTTGAAATTCATATATGTTATCCAAACTAATCAGTCCCCTTCCATATACTTTAGAAGGTTCTTTTTTTCTTACCCCAGATAATATGGTTCCGTAATCTGAAGCATCATTAAATTGTAATACTAAATTCTGTTTGAAATTTTGTCTTAGACGATAACGCATTGTATTTGTACCATTGGTACTTACAATAAATACTATTCCATATTTTAGACAGTCTCTTGTTAATTGTCCAATTAATTCTTCATATTCATTATAAGTTTCGGTAAAGGCTTCTATATTGTTGATGACTATTATAATCATTGGAATTTGTTTTCCTCCATGATTAATATAGAAGTCATATGAACCATTATAGTCTACAAATATTTTTTTTCTTTCCTCTAATATTTTACTAATCATTTTAAATAGGTTTTCTATTTTTTCTTTTTCTGTAGATAATATTACATCTCCTACATGTGGAGCATTTCTAAACATCGTTAGAGTTTCTGCTCCAAAATCTAATATGTAAAAATTTACTTCTTTAGAATCATGAGTTGTAATAGTTGAATAGATAATACTAGATAGCATTAATTCTTTTCCGCTTCCAGCACTACCAAAGACAATAGTGTTTCCTTCTTTAGAAATCGGTAGTGTTAGAGCATTTTGTTTTTGATTATCAGGATCATCATATTCTCCAATAATAGGATTGATATTATTTTTTTCTATCATATAATGATACTTTTGTTTTAAATCACTGATATATATTGTGTTTGGTATTCTTGGTAACCATAATTGTGGTATATGAATATTTTCTTCTTTGGCCGTTTCTACAATATAATTAACAATATTGGTAATTTCTTCTCCTTTTGACTCTACTACTACTTCATTTTGTTTGGTATCAAAAGATTTAATATAGTTTCCTACATT
>CALVVW010000073.1 GCA_944364005.1 uncultured Bacilli bacterium
AAAAGAAAAGAGGAGTGATTATTTATGGAAAAAGTATTAGGGGAAGGACAAAAATTTGAAAGAATTAGAAGAGTTACTGGTTATTTAGCAGGTGATGTTTCTAGATTTAATAATGGTAAACGTGCTGAAGAACGTGATCGTGTAAAACATACAGGAATCAAAGAAATTATGACTAAAGAAGGTAAGTAATATGAAAATAAGATTGGCTGCTTATTTGCAACCAGATTCTATTGTAGATGGTGAAGGCATTCGAACTGTTTTATGGACACAAGGATGCCCGCATCATTGTCCAGGGTGTCATAATCCTGATACACATGATTTTGAAGCTGGTGCCTTGATAGATGTTGATGAGGTTATTTCTGAACTTCAAAAAATAAAACATCAAGACGGAATAACTTTATCTGGAGGAGATCCTGTTTGCCAAGCTGATGCTTGTTATGAAATTAGTAAAGCAGCTCATTCTCTAGGTCTTAATGTATGGTGTTATACCGGATTTACTTATGAGGCAATGTTACAAAATCCTAAAGCAAGAAGATTATTAGAACAGATTGATGTTTTAGTAGATGGTAAATTTGTCTTGGAAGAAAAAAGTTATGATCTTTATTTTAGAGGTTCCAGGAATCAGAGGATTATTGATGTTCCTAAAAGTTTGAAAGAAGAAAAAGTAGTACTCATTGATAAATATATGCAAAATAAAAATTATGAAATTACTTATTCTAAACCAGATTATCTATTTATATAATCTGGTTTTTAATTTAACAAAATAGTGTAATAAACGTATTATGTTTTTATAGGATAGTGTAATTTAAGTAGATAATACTAAGGATGTAAAAAAGTTACAGAATGATAGTGAAAAGTTAAAGAATTTTCATTGCTTATATGATTTATGTATAGAAAAAATGAATGCTATTTATGATAACAAAAAGAAATTAGGAACTATTCATTTTGATTTGTAAAATACTGGAAATGATAATCTTTCTTCTGGATTTGTAAAGGTGATTTTTTACTACAAGAGATTTAATCTGTAGAAATACAATTTACAGATAAAGATATTATTCAAACTACTGACTATCAACTACAATGGTTGAGTGAAGAAGAATTACAGAGTATTAATTCTTAATTTTTGGATTAAGTTTTAATTTATTACTATAAGTTGGTATGAAAAGTGGAAATAGTTATTTTCCATTTTTTTCTTTTGTGATATTATTATAGTAGAGGTAAGTATATGAAGATGAAAAAAGTAAAATCAAATGATAAAAATCATATTCGACAAAAGTGGTATGAGAAACGATTAATTTTTAAAAGTTTTGTTTGTTTAATATATTTAATTGTTATTACTATTTTAATTGTTTGTATTTATCAACTCTATAATGAAAAAGAAGAAATTCTTCCTTGGAGTCAAGTAGAGTCTGTTGATGATTATAGTTATATTACTATTTCTAAAATGAGTGAGAAGTTTGCATATTATCAGGATTCTAATAAGGAGATTCATTTTGTTATTGAACAAGAAGATACTGGTCTTTGGCATACATACTTGATTGCTATTGATGCAGCTGATTATGATAAATATAAAGCAATTATTGATTATACTTATGAACGTACTGCTGAAGTACCTGAACCAGTTAAAGTATATGGATATCCTGTTGTTATTGATGATGAGTTAAAGCAATTAGCTATTCAAAATATAACTAACTTTGTTCCTGCAGAAAATGAAGTAGTTATTACAAATGAGAATTTTAATACTTATCTAACCAATAGTTATTTAGATACTACGATTCCACAAAGAGAACAGTTTAGTGTTGTACTTTGTATTGTAATTATTATTTTAATTATTGTTTTATTTTTATTTATTCTTACTTTGTTTGATAGAGATAAAATTGTATATCAAAAAGTAGAAGATGTTTATCATAAGAAAAAGAAACTGTTTTCTGTTAGAAAGTAGTAGTTTGATAAAAATTTTATTTTTATATATACTAATATTGAAGGTGATATTATGCAATTTTTAGAGATTACAGAAAAAGAATATCGTAAGTTTTGGGAAACTCATCCGTTAAAAACTTTTTTATCCGCACCTGAGATTGGTGAACTTAGAAAAAGTAATGGCTGGGATGTTTATTTTGTTGGGGTTAAAGATGATAATGATGTAGTTGCAGCAGCGATGATTGTCTCTCATAAGCGTCATTTTGGTAAATATGAATTTTATTCTCCTAGAGGAGTTTTAGTTGATTATGAGAATAAAGAGTTATTAGATTATTTTTTAAAGGAAATTAAGAATTTTGTTAGAAAACACCATGGCTATATTTTTAGAATGGATCCTTATGTTATTTATAAAGAAAGAGATATTGATGGTAATATAGTAGAAGATGGTGTAGATCATAGTAATGTTGTTTCTCATTTAGAAAGTTTGGGATTTAAAAAGGTAAGTATTCCTGATATGGAACAAGTTGGTTGGATGTTTTCTTTACCACTAGAAGGAAAGAGTTGCGAACAAATATTAAAAGAGATGAAGCCTAATACTAGAAATACGATTCGTAAGACTGAAAAAATTGGTATTACTGTGAAAGAATTAGGATATGATGAATTGGATCGATTTCAAAATATTATGGTGGAAACTGGAGAAAGAAAGAATTTTTCTATTCGTAGTGTAGATTACTATCAAAAAATGTATGAACTTTTTCATGATAAAGGTGAAGTTAAATATTATGTTACAGAGTTAGATTTAGTAAAGTATCAGAAAAAATTAGAAGAAGATAAAAAAGCTGCTGAAGATAAGTTATCTAAACTTAGTGATGCGAAATATAATGAAGGTCAAAAGAAAAACCTAGAGAATGAAATTGCTTCTTATGAGAAGAGAATTAAAGAAGCAGAGGCTATTAGGAAAGAAAAAAATACGGATGTCATTACTTTATCTGGTTCGATGTTTATGATTATACAGCCTGAAATTATTTATTTATCTAGTGGTAATTATGAAGAGTTTATGAAGTTTAATTCTCAGTATTTATTACAATGGATGATGATTCAATACGGGATAGAACATGGATTTAAAAAGCATAATTTTTATGGAATTCCAGCTAATATTAATGAGCATCCTAAGGATTATGGAATTTATGAGTTTAAACGGGGATTTAATGGTATTGTGGAAGAGTTAATTGGTGAGTTTGAACTCCCTATTACTTGGCATTATTATTTGATTAAGTTTATTCACAAAATTAGAAAATAGAGGAAGCTAGGGCTTCTTTTTTCTTGCTTTTTTTTAGTTTTTTTGATATTATATATGATACTTTTCATAGGGGGATAATTATGAAGTGTGATTACATAAGTTTTGCTCAAAAGATTATTGAAGGTAGATGTTCTACAAATAATGGTAAAGATATTTATCATTCTACTTCTTTTATTTATAAGACTACTAATGAAGATATGCAACAGTATCAGAAGTATTTAAAAAATCGAAATAGGTCCTTAACTGTTATTTCTTCGTCAGAACAAGTTTTTAATCAAGTTGTGGAGGGAACTTCTAATATTGATATCTTTGATATTAGTATTTTTCCATATTATTACTTTACCTTAAAAAGAGCAGGTATTCTTTCATTTTCAGAAGTGAATAAATATTGTGATTTTTTCTATGGTGATATCAATGTAGAATACGATGATTATTATGATGATATGTATGATGAGATGAGAAAATTTCTTGATTCTGATTCTAAAGAATTCTGGGATAGTTTATTTTCTTTTTATGATTGGTCTGATATTTATTACTCGATGTTATTTTCTACTGAGCCTTATACATTAAAACGTGTTGTTAATAGGAATAAACATTTACAACCAGCAGAATACTTAAAATTGCATGATACTATTTCAAAAGTTAACTTTACTCCTTATATAGGTGATATTAATCAATTAGCAAGTGACTTACCATCTTCTTATGATGTAGTTAATTTATCTAATATTTCTACTTATCAATCTGTTGCAAGTTATCGGAAATTGTTGGAGACGATTCCTTTAGAGGAAAATGGTCAAGTACTAAGTTATTTTTATCAAATTGATGATAAGGTAAGAGATGCCTTTCAAGAGTTAAGTCCTATTTATGATGTTTTTCCTAACCATAATGGTATTATGATTTATACAAAAAAAGCAAGTAAGTAGTTACTTGTATTTTTATATATTAGGAATTTGCTTCTCAAAATGCAAATTTGAAAACCTGATAAAAAATAGTTGACACACGAACAAATGTATTATATAGTATTCCCATCAGGGGAGGAATATTATGTATAAATCTTATCAGTTTCGTTTGTATCCCACAACTAATCAAATAGAGTTAATTCACAAAACGTTTGGTTGTACTAGAGTAGTATATAATCATTATTTAGAAAAGCAAAAATCACTTTATGATGAAGGAAAAGATTCTTTATCTTGTTTTGATATGATAAAAGATTTAAAAAACTTGCAAGTAGAGTGCCCTTATTTAAAGGAAGTAGATTCTTGTAGCCTAAGATGTAGTTTATTTAATTTAGATGATGCTTTTAAAAGATGGTATAAAGGCCAAGGAGAATATCCTAAGTTTAAGGGGAAATACAACTCTAAAAGAAGTTATAGAACAAACTGTATAAGTGGTACTTATAAAGATAAAACCTATCAAAGTATAGAAGTAGATTTAAAAAGACACATAATAAAGCTTCCTAAGTTAAAAGAAGTAAGTATAAAAGGATATCGAGATTTAGAATTTTTACCAGGAAGAATTATCAACGCTACTATAGAACAAGCTTCTACTTTAAAATATTATGTTAGTGTTTTAGTAGAAGAGGATGATGTATATACAAAATTAAAACCTAGAAAAATAATAGGAATTGATCTAGGTATTAAGGATATTGTAATTACAAGTGATAATGAAAAAATAGGAAATCCAAGACTAATAGAAAAGTATGAAAAAAGGATAAAAAGATGTTCTAGAGAATTGTCACGAAGAATAAAAGGAAGCAATAATTATAATAAAACCAAAAAGAAACTAGCAGTACTACATCAAAAACTAAAGAATGCAAGAAGATATTTCATCCATCAAATAACTAAAAAACTGGTAATAGAAAATGATATCATAGTAACGGAAAGTCTAAAATTAAAGGACATGATAGAAGAAAAAAGGTTATCTAAACAACTAACAAATGTAAGTTTAGGAGAACTGTGTAGAGTCTTAGAATATAAAGCTAAGATATATGGAAAGAAATATATCAAAATAGATAGTTATTATCCAAGCAGTCA
>CALVVW010000074.1 GCA_944364005.1 uncultured Bacilli bacterium
ATGGTTTTATATATTGTTGTAATTTTTTCTTATTCATATGATAGTCCTTTCAATTTAGTCAATATTATAGGTAGAAACTATTTTTCTGTCAATAATCGCATTTTTATAGCACAAAAATAGTTCTTAGGATATACTATAAGTAAAGGTGATGATTATGAATATCAAAGGATTACTGATTTCTCATCGTGGTATCTTTGATAATGAAACTATTCCTGAAAACTCTCTTACCGCTTTTCGTAAAGCTAAAAACTTAAATATTCCTATTGAACTAGATGTTCAATTAACAAAAGATCAGAAAGTAATTGTCTTTCATGATATTAATCTAAAAAGAATGTGTGGAATAGATAAATATATCGAAGATGTTACTTATCAAGAATTACAACAATTTACTTTGTTTTCCAGTAAAGAAAAAATACCAACTTTAAAAGAGGTATTAAAATTAATTCAAGGAAAAGTATTAATAGATATTGAATTAAAAAAGACTAAGAATATAGAAAAGCTATGTAATAAAGTATTAGAGGAGGTAAGAAATTATACAGGAGATGTTTTGTTAAAGTCTTTTCAACCAAATATTGTACGTTATTTAAAAAAACATACGACTCGTCCTGTAGGATTATTAATTACTAGAATTCCTACTTCTAAGACTTATAGTTATTTTATGAGTAGCCCTTTGTTAATACAATATTGTAAACCTGACTTTTTAGCCATGAATAAAGAGATTATTAAGAAAAAAAGAATACAAAAATATCGAAAGAAAATTCCTGTATTTGTCTGGACTATTACAAATAAGAAAGAGTTGGAAGAATATTTCCCTTATGCCGATTCTTATTTATGCAATCATTTACCCTATTTTCAAAATTTCATTAAGAAATCTTAATATTAATTTACTTTAATCCGATTCTTTACCCTATTTATCATTTTTTGTCCCACTTCTTGCCAATTAAGATAATCATTTACTTTATCTAAAGGAAGAAAGCATCTTTCATATACCTTACCATTATCTAAATCAGGTCTATTAGGACCTAATTTTTTTATGGTTGCTAATAGCCTTACTTGAGCGTAAGATGGTTTTTTATCTCCAATTACTTCTTGATAACCTAAGTAGGTAATGTTTTCAATTTCAGCATTTACTTCTTCTTTGCACTCTCTAATTAACGTCTCCTCTAGAGATTCTTCTTGTTTAGGGTGACCTCCAGGAATGCGATATTTACCATTTTCTTCTTTATATAATAAGACTTCATTGTTGTCATTTAATAAAATTCCTGATACTTGTAATATTTTCATTTCTGTTACTGGTTTTTCATCATGCCATTGATAAAGGACTTTATTTTTATAAAAAATATGTAATAATTCGCTAATGTTATCTATTTTATAATCATAGTTATCTACTTTACCAAATCCATAACTAGCATAAATAAATGGAATATTGGCATATTGTGAGGCCTCTTGATCTTTGATGGTATCTCCTATATAGATAGAATTTGATAGATGATTTCTGCTCATTAATAATTTGATATTTTCTCCTTTCGATAGTCCAGTTCGACCATTATTTTCGAAATCTAGGAAATATTTTTCTAACTTACTGCTAGTTAAAAATGACTCAATATAACCTTCAATACAATTACTTACAATATATAGTTTATAATCTTTTGCCAATTCTTTGATTACTTCTTCTACATGTTTATATAATATACCTCCATGAGTCATTAGATGTTTTACATTCTCTTCGATTGCTTCTTTCGTATATTTTTCACGTAAGTCTTGTTCTAGATAGCCATAAAACTTTTGTGCAGTTTCCGAAAATGTTAATCCCGTAGCGGCTTTTACATCATCTTTCGTTAAATCTTTGGTTATTTCTTTATGACGTTTTTTTATTTCTTTTAACACTTCTGTGCAACTATCTAATGTACTCCAAAGAGTACCATCTAAATCAAAAATAATGCTATCGTATTTTTTCATGTTTTTTGCTCACCTTCTATCTATATTCTTTACTTTTTGCATTGGATTTAATATTTTTTTATTTACTTCTATAAAAGAGGGAGAACAAGTTATATAATCAATATTTAATGTTCCATAGTATTCTACATTTTCTAGATAGTTGGCATGTTCTCCACATATACCTATTGTAATATCTGGATTTGCTGCTTTTGCTCGATAAACAATATCTTCGATAGCAATTTTTACATCCTCCGTTAAACAGAAAAATTCTTTATCATAAATATTTCTTCTTTTTCCAGTGATACTTTCTGTTAAGTCGTTTGTACCAATCGATATAAAATCAGCGTTCTTGGCAATGCTAGTGATTGCTGGTATAGCGTCTTTACTTTCTATCATAGCACCTATTTTTAAATTGCTCATACCAGCATCTTCTGCGTAAGAAATAATGTCACTTTTGATATAATGAAAATAATTAGCATCGGTTACCATAGGGACTAAAATATCGAAAGTAGTGTTCTCCTCTTCAACAACTTTAGCAATTGTAAAAATTTGATCTCTTAATATTCCATGATAATCGCCTAGAAAGTTTCTTCTCGTCATCCGATCTTCACTATCCATACTAACACCCGACATTCTTTCTACCTTTTCTTCTTTAAAATCAAATAAACGAACAATTTTTTTACCTATTGATTTAGCAGTACAACTTTCTTTTAATTGAGTATATTGCAAAATATTAAACTCTGTATTACCATCTACTGGTTCAAATGTATACGTATTTTCTGCATAATACATAAATCTTTTTAGAGCTTCTTTTTCATTCGTATAAATATTTTCTGTCCTAATTAATCCGATACCATCGGCACCATGTTCTAAAGCATCCATTATCATCAAAGAATTATCAGCATTGGCATACACCTTAATTTTTGCTTGCTTTCTTTCCATCACATCTTCTGTTTGAAAGTCTGCAGTTACTAGACCAGTTTTTGTTGTTATATAATTGTTACCATCGATATCGGTTGCTAAAGCAAGATTTACTCTTTCTAGTGGAGCAATAGAATGATCCAAATTTATTACTTTATGATGACCAAATGTTGTACCAGTAGCATTCACTTTTGCTAAATCTATTACCTCGTCAATTTTTACATTCGTTAAATCTGTATAACGAATACTTTCCTCATTTGCATTTACATTAATTAATTTTATTCCGCTAGAATTATCATTAAAATAAGCAGACTTACAAGTTACTTTGGAACAATCAAAGATTGGTTCTTCTTCAAAGGGAAAAGGAAATTCATCCAGCCATATTCCTCCAAAATCTCCCTTGATTGCGACATTTTTATCAAAATAAAATATCCTTCTTCCGTGAGAAACTCTAACAAGATTCTTTTTTTCTTTTGACGCGACATTTCTATAAGCTTCTCGTGCAGTCATTTTCTTCTCTAATACTGCTTCTATATCCTCTTTTCTAAATCCCAACATCACCATGGCATCTATAAAACAATTGATTTTTTCTTGCTTAGACATTTTATATAAAGATTCTATATCATCCGTAAAATGATTTTTATCTTCTGTTAACACTAATTTATTTATTTCCATTCTGTAATTTCCAGTTGTCGTAGACAAATAATATGCTTTCTCTGGGCTATCTTCTGCTCCTTCAAATACACAAATAATGGTTGCTAAATCAACTGTAGAATGATCTGCAAAATTACAATAGACCATAATACCTCCATTTTCAGTTTCTACACCATAATCCATCCCGCAACCATCATAAAATTCATACGTTGGAAAATAGACATCTTTATATTCACCTTCTCTCAAAAGGTAAGCAAACTCTACTAATTTTCCTAATTCTTGATTTTTTAAATCAATTCTCTTTCTCTCTTTCATAGAACTCTCCTGCTACTAAATGCTTATTTTATTAGATTTTATATTTATGTTATTTTCTAGCCTAATTATACTTGTTTCTAGTATAACAAATATATCATACAAAAGCTAATGCTATCCTACATTTTAATATCCAAACTTTATTTTACTATAATATAAAAATCGTACCAAACAGTACGATTATTTTATTTTTTTATAACATAATTTTTTTTATCATCAGCAAGGAAAACGATGACTTCATCATTTATATTAAAAGTTCGGTATTCGTCATTAGAACATGTATTTATATTTACTTTTCTTCCTTCTGTTAACACTATAAGGTGCGAAACAGTATTATTTCCCGAGGCACTTTTTAAGGGTCTTGCATCAATACTATGATGAAAACTTCTATACTTATCAATGATTATTCCATAATTACATCTATTCATTGTCCATGATTTCATTTTAATATATTTATTTAAAAAATATAGCTCTAACAATATAAATATTGCATAACAAATAATACCAAAAATTTTATCAAAAACTCTAGCATCTACAACAACAGGATAAAGTAAGACTCCCGCCAATAGTAATAATACAAAGAAAACAACAATAAGTTTTAAGATATTCTTTCTTTTAGTCTTTTTCCATATATTAAATTTCTCTAAATCATCTTCTGTAGGAGAAATATTTAAAATTTCACTTATGTTTTTGTTATTATTATAATGATTCATTTACTAATCAGCCTCTTTTATATTTACACTCTACATATATATAACATAAGAAACTGTAAATGCTATATAGTTCTTATTAGATTAAAAACATATATATCAATTAATACTATCTATCATGAATATATAATATTATTTTATTAAATTTTCTCATATTCTTCATCACTAACCGGTTCACACCATTCGTTTTGTGTCTCTTCTCCTGGTACTTCTACTGCAATATGTGAGAACCATGAATCTTTCTTTGCTCCATGCCAGTGTTTTACATTAGCAGGAATGGTAATTACCATTCCTGGCTCTAGTGATACTGCATCTTTTCCTTCTTCCTGATACCAGCCAGATCCTGCTGTACAAATTAAAAGTTGTCCTCCTCCACTTTTGGCATGATGAATATGCCAGTTATTTCTACATCCTGGTTCAAACGTAACATTTGCTAGAAAAACATTACAAGTTTTAGGATCAGTTAAGGGATGTAAATAACTTCTCCCTATAAAATATTTAGCAAAAGCATCGTTTGGTTGCCCCAATCCAAATACATTAATTTTATCAAATTCTTCTTTTTCTTTCATATTATCTCGTATAATCAATCTTATAGAAATATTAATCTATTTGATTGATTCCTTTCTATTTATATTTTTTGTTTATTATAC
>CALVVW010000075.1 GCA_944364005.1 uncultured Bacilli bacterium
TTTAGCTAAATCTACTGTGTAGGTTGGAGAACCAATTTGGTCATCTACTACATTTACCGTATCATGATTTTCTGATAGTTTTAGCATTGTTTTGATAAAGTTATTTCCGTTGATACCGAAGACCCAGGAAATTCTTGCGATAAAGTGGTTTTTATTTCTTCTTACTTCTTCTTCTCCTAAGTATTTCGTACAACCGTAAACACTCTTTGGATTTACTGCGTCTTCTTCTGTATAATATCCTTCTTTTGTTCCATCAAATACATAGTCTGTTGATAGATAAATTAATTTAGCATCTACTTTGATTGCTGCATCAGTTATGTTTTTGGTTCCTTCTACATTGACCTTTTTGCAAGATTCTTCCATCTCTTCTGCTTTATCTACAGCAGTCCAGGCAGCACAATGGAATATTACATCTGGTTGATAAGTAGTAATTACTTCCATTACTTTGGCATCATCAGTAATATCCATATCAGCAACATCTAATGCTAAATAATCAGTCTCTCCTCTTTTATCAAGTTCTCTAGTAATATCATATCCTAATTGACCTTTTACACCTGTAATTAAATATTTCATTATTTTTCTCTCCTAAATCTAGTTTTACATTCTTTTAATGTAGGTCTATCTTTATCTTTATCAGATAAAATTGGTTTTTCTATTCCATATTCTTTAAAGATTTCTTCCCAGTTGATACCAATATCAGGATCATTCCAAAGAATTCCATCTTCTAATTCTGGGGCATAGTCATTGTCAATTAAATAATGAAAAACAGTATTATCTTCTAGACTTACAAAACCATGAGCAAAACCACGTGGTACATATAATTGTTTATTATTCTCTGGTGTTAATAATACGCTTGTCCATTTTCCATAAGTTTCAGAATCTTCTCTAATATCTACTACTACATCGATAGCAGCTCCTTGAATTACTTCTACTATTTTTGCTTGACATTTAGGATTTTTTTGAAAGTGAAGTCCTCTTACTACACCTTTACTACTCTTACTTCTG
The DNA here is from genome assembly GCA_944364005.1 of uncultured Bacilli bacterium. The sequence continues at coordinate 1,006 of CALVVW010000075.1, forward strand.
TTTGCTTGTACTACTCTTTCAAAGCCTAATTCATCAAAATCTTTTTGAATAAAATATGGAGAAAAATACCCTCTATCATCTCCAAATCTATTTGGTTCTATAATATAGCAATCTAATAAATTGGTTTCTGTTTTTTTCATAATTCCTCCTACTTTGTTTCTTTAATTATTTTTTGTAAATATTCTCCATAAGCGTTTTTCTTCAATAGTTCAGCTCTTTCTTGTAATTTATCTTTTGTTATCCATCCACGATAATAAGCAATTTGTTCTGGACAACATATTATTTTGTCTTTATTATTTTGAATTGTTCTTATCATATTGGACGCATCTAACTGACTATTAAAAGTACCAGTATCAAACCATGTGAATCCTTCTCCTAATATCTCTGCTTTTAATTTTTTCTCTTGTAAATATAAATCATTTAAACTAGTAATTTCTAGTTCTCCTCTTTTTGATGGCTTAATTAATTTTGCTTTTTCTGATACACCTTTAGGATAAAAATATAATCCTGTAATGGCATAGTTAGATTTTGGCTTTTCTGGTTTTTCTTCCACACTAATTACATTATGATTCTCATCTAATTCCATAATTCCAAAGCGTTCTGGATCTTTTACTTGATTACCGAAGATAGTTGCTTTTCCTTGTTTGGCATTTTCTTTTGCTCTGTTTAATATTTCATTAAATCCATTGCCATAGAAAATATTGTCTCCTAAAATCATTGCACATTCATCGTTACCAATAAATTTTTCTCCTAATAAAAATGCTTGTGCTAGTCCATCTGGAGAAGGTTGTATCGTATACTCAATATTGATTCCAAACTGTTTTCCATCTTTTAATAGTCTTTTAAATCCTTTTTGATCTTCTTCTGTAGTAATTACTAAAATATCCTTAATTCCCGCAAGCATTAATGTTGATAGTGGATAATAAATCATTGGTTTATCATAGATAGGAACTAATTGTTTACTAATTCCTTCTGTGATAGGGTATAGCCTCGTTCCACTTCCTCCAGCTAAAATAATTCCTTTCATTTTTACCTCCTACCTAGACATCTTATATATAGAATAAATAGCGATAATTTATTTGTTATATATAATAATGCCATTTGAAATGAATTTGCTTTTAGATACTCTTTTACATAGTATCTTTGACTGGATTTTAATATCCGATATTTGTTAATTTTCTTTACATTTTTATCAATCGTTACTGAATGATCATGAATAATTCTTACTCTGTTATCAATTATTAAAGACTTTTTTTTGTTTTCTAATTTTTTAGCAAATATTAATTCTTCATAGTAAAGAAATGTATTTTCATCAAAATAATTCACCTGTTTTAAGGCTTCACTATCTACCATAAAAAAGCATCCAGATACTACATCAACATAAGATTTATCCTTTTTATAGTGATCATCCTTATAATATAGTTTTTTTCTTTTAAAATAACGACTAATATATGGTAAATTTAGAAGTACTTCAGTAAATGCAGTTGTTTTTTTCCAACCACGATTTAGGTTCCCGTGTTCTTCTATTACAGGACTTGCTACTGCGACTTCATTATTAATATCAGATGAAAGAGTGTTTAAATCTTTGGCATTTTTTATGATAATATCTGAATTAGAAAATATAATATTACATCTACCTATTTTTTCAATTAGATATTTTGCACCGGTATTCATTCCTGATGAATAACCTTTGTTTTCGCTATTTTTAATTATAGTAATATTGCCATTTTCTTGTTCTTTTAATTGAACGAAAGAATCATCAGTCGAATTGTTATCTACAACTACAATACTATCAATATTTTTAAATTCTTTTAATTGATTTAATAGCCTTATGGTAGTCTTCGCATCATTATAGTTTACAATAACAAATCCTATTTTCCTCATATTCTTTCTCACTTTCATCAATTCTTATTATAGTTCTTTTTTGTTGTTTAGACAACCCTACTCCTCTGTCTTTTCGGTCTCACTGACAATGTAGATAGGTCTTTTCTTCACTTCTAAATATAATTTAGACATATACATTCCCATGATTCCGAAGAAAAACAATTGTAATCCTCCCATGAATATGATAAGGCAAGCTAAACTTGGCCAGCCACTTACTGGATCTCCAAATACGAGAGTTTTTATAACAATTACTAGAATTACCACAAAGGAGATTAAACAAAGTATTATTCCTACGATTGCTGAAATTACTAGTGGTGTTGTTGAAAAAGCTAATATTCCTTCTAGGGCGTATCTAAATAGTTTCCAAAAATTAAATTTGGACTTTCCTGCTACTCTTTCTCGTGCTTCATATTTTATCCATTTTGTATTAAAACCTACAAAACTAAATAATCCTTTGGAATACCGATTGTATTCTTTCATATTTACAATCGCATCCACTACTTTTCTTTTCATTAGACGAAAGTCTCTGGCACCTGGTACTTGTGGTGTTGAGGATATTTTTCCAATCAATTTATACCAGCACTTTGTAAATATTTTTCTAATGAAACCATAATCTTTGTGTTTTGGACTATATAGTGCAACACAATCATATCCTTCTTCTTTTATTGAGTGGTACATTTCTTTGATCATACTTGGTGGATCTTGCATATCCGCATCCATGATGGCTACTAAATCTCCTGTTGCATACTCTAATCCAGCATATATGCCTCCTTCTTTTCCAAAATTTCTAGAAAAAGAAATAAAACGTACTCTATCATCTTTTTTTCGTAACTCTTTTATCATAGTTAAGGTATTATCTTTACTTCCATCATTGATGAAAATAAACTCAAATTGTACTTTTTTCATTTCCTCTGCTATTTTTGTTATTTCTTTATAAAAGATTGGTAATGGCTCTTCTTCGTTGTAGCATGGAACGATAATTGATATTTTTTCTTTTTTCATTTTTACTCCCTACTTTCACTTTCCCTATAGACTATCTATTATTAGACATTTTTTAGTTAGTTTAGCATTATTTTTTAAAAACTCTTCTTGGTCTTTTTCTGTTTTAAATATGATGTATTTTATTTTATCTATTGGTAAATTGGCAATCTGGTCTTTTTTCTTTTTATTTATTTTGTCTACATAAATATTATAGTAAGACGATGAGATTGTTCCTATCTTATTTTTTAATTTGTCATATTCTTGATAGCAATAACATTTATCATACATTTGATAGTTTATTATTTGATACCATAGTAGTTTTCGTGAGTTTATTATTTTTTCTATGATTTTGTTTTTATTTGTTACTGATTTATATTTTTTTATTATTATCTCTGATGAAAGCCTATTTTTTTCTTTTATTTTTCTTGTTATTAATAAAAATTCTACTTTATATTTTTCTAAATCTAAATTATTTATTTTACTTTCTAATGATTTATCTATATTTAAATTTTGTCCTATAAATAGTATCCGTTCATACTTGTTTTTTTCTAATATCAGCAATAGAACTATTAATAAAATACTAACTGCTGGGGCTGTAATAATATGTCCTGTTACAAACGATAGTAACACACTTAATACTACACTGATATATAACATATACTGTGTAAAATCTAGCTTCTTTCTACGTTTCATAATTAAGTAAAAGAAGTATCCATATATTCCAAAATAGATAATAAATCCTATTAGTCCCTGAGAATAATAAATATCAAAATAGTCCATTTCTATTGCTTTCGTGTCCTTACCATCTTTTAAGTAACCAATACCAAATAGTTGTAGGTAATTATTTTCATCTCGGTAATCTTTATATCTATTTTCTAGGAATGTTAAGCGTTCACTGAAAATAAAATGATCTATTAATTTTTTATCTTTAAATACCTCTGTTATGTTATCTACTTCTAAAAATTCTAAATGGGTTTCAATATTTTTATAGAAATTAGTTTTTGGTAATATTACTATCATTCCTGCTATAAATATTAGTAGAAGAATGATGCTTATTGCTACTCGTTTTACTCTTTTTAATTTTATTTCTTGACGGATAAACCATAGATAAGTGAAGAATATGGTAATTCCTAAAGACAATAATGGTGTCTTAGTACCTATTGTTAGTATCACATATAAATAGATAAGAACTATTATTAAAGTTAGGAGTATTTTTTTCTTATTTACTAGTATTAAAATCATGATTGGTGTTAGTATCGATATAATTCCACTAATTTCATTTGCAG
>CALVVW010000076.1 GCA_944364005.1 uncultured Bacilli bacterium
AAGAACTTTTAAAAGATTATCAAAAATTAGCAACGTTATCCCATGAAGAATTACTAAAACAATTACATACAACTATAGCAGGATTAACAGAAGAACAAGCATCTAGCCATTTAAATAAATATGGACATAATATTATAAAAGAGGAAAAAGTAAAAAAATGGTATCATTTTCTATTAGATTCATATAAAGATCCATTTATTTATATTTTGACCATTCTTGCAATTATTGATTTATGTTTAGGTGATATTCTAGGAGCAATTATCATTGCGGTATTAGCAATCATTAGTACCACTATCAGATTAGTTCAAGATTATTCTGCTTATAAATTTGACCAAAAATTAAAAAACAAAATTTTTACTAGTGCTAATGTATTAAGAAATAACAAAGCCAAGGAAATAAAAGCAAAAAATATCGTTGTAGGTGACATTGTAGAATTAAATGCTGGAACTATGATTCCTGCCGATGTACTTTTACTAGAAACAAATGACCTCTTTATCAACCAGTCTGTGTTTACAGGCGAAAGTATTCCAGTAGAAAAAAGAAGTCTATATGAAGATAGTGATAGTGTATTAACTATGTCAAATATATGCTTAATGAGTTCAAGTGTTGTTAGTGGTAGTGCACAAGCAGTAGTAATTGCTACAGGAAAGAACACATATATAGGAAAAATGTCTACAGAAATGAATCAGGAGCAACCAATTACCAACTTTCATAAAGGTATGAATGCCGTTAGTAAAACATTAATCACCTATATGGTTGTCATTACAATAGCAGTCTTTATTTTAAATACTTTGCTTCATCAAAATTTATTAGATGCTTTATTTTTTGCTATCTCAGTTGCAGTAGGAATCACACCAGGAATGTTACCAATGATTGTCAATGTTAATCTCTCTAAAGGAACCAAAACACTAGCCAAGAAAAAGACTTTAGTAAAACACATAGAAGCAATCGAAAATCTGGGAGCTATCGATATTTTATGCACAGATAAAACAGGAACTTTAACACAAAATCAGATTACATTACAATATTATCGAAATGTTACAGGTCAAGAAGATGAAATGATATTAAAATATGCTTATTTAAATAGTAATTATAGTACAGGAATAAAAAATATTGTTGATAGAGCAATATTAAGTTATGCAACAGACCATGATATTCCCAATAAAGTTAAGAACTATAAAAAAATTGATGAAATTCCTTTCGATTATAATCGACGTATGGCTAGTGTAGTTGTAAAAAATGAGGAAAATATTCGAATTTTAACAAAAGGAGCAATTACAGAAATATTAAGTAAATGTACAAAAGTAAAATATAAAAACAAAATATCAGAATTAACAGATGAAATAAAAAATAAAGTAACAAAAGATGTAGAAGAATTAGTATCAAAAGGAATGCAAGTAATTGCTTTAGCAGCTAAAAAAGAATATAATGGTCAAAATAAATTTAATATAGAGGATGAAAAAGAATTAATTTTATTAGGATATATTGCATTTTTAGATCCGCCTAAAAAAGATGTAAAAACAATTTTAAAAGAATTAAAGAACATAGGGATAACAACAAAAATATTAACTGGTGATAATCCTGCAGCAACTAAAGCAATTTGTCTAGAAGGTGGTATTCCTACAGATGAAATTTTATTGGGAGAAGATATTGAAAAATTAACAGAGAAAGAATTATCACAAAAAGTAGAAGAAGTTAATGTATTTGCTAGATTAACGCCAATTCAAAAGGAAAGAATCGTACTAACACTAAAGAAAAATGGACATGTTGTAGGATATTTGGGAGATGGTGTAAATGATGCTCCTTCATTATCAGAAGCAGATGTCGGAATTAGTGTAAATTCTGCCACAGATATTGCAAAAGAGGCAAGTGATATTCTTCTGCTAGAAAAAAGCCTAAAAGTTATATATGATGGAATTCTAGAAGGAAGAAAAGTATATGGTAATATTATGAAATATATGAAGATGGCATTATCAGCATCATTTGGAGATGTCTTCAGTGTTTTTCTAGCAAGTATTTGCTTACCATTTCTTCCTATGATTCCAATTCAATTTTTATTGCAAGATCTTCTTTATGATTTATCACAAATAGCCATTCCATTTGATAATGTAGATAAAGAATTCTTAGAAAGACCTCACAAATGGGATACAAGTGACCTAAGAACATTTATGAATGTAATGGGAATAACTGCATCTGTAATTGATTTAATTGCCTTCGTTATTTTCTGGTTTGCCTTAGGATTTAATGATATCAGTCATCAGACTTCTTTCCAAACAGCTTGGTTTATAGAAGGTGTTATTTCACAAACGATGATTGTACACTTTATTAGAACAGAAAAAATACCATTTATCGAATCAACTGCTAATAAATGGTTATTATTATCCACATCACTATGTATTATTGCATCCATGATATTGCCTATTATATTTATAAATATACCACAATTCCATTTTACAACATTACCATTAGCATTTTATTTATATGTTATTATTCTTATGGTGTTATATGCAATACTTGCAGAAATTGTAAAAAGATTTTATATTAAGAAACATCATAGATGGTTATAAAGTGATAAATATATAAATACTGCTTTCGATATTATTTATTAAAAGAGTAAAATATGAAATATGGATAATGAAAAGAGAAATTTAAAAAAGGAGTCACAATATAATGAAACATGAACTAGAAAAAGTAGAACTAACAAATATGTGTATGATTTTAAATGAGACTACTAATAAAATGTTAGTACAAGTAAGAGATAAAAATGATTGGGATGGAATCTCTTTCCCAGGAGGCCATATAGAAAAAGGAGAATCGATTATTGCTTCAGTAATAAGAGAAGTAAAAGAAGAGACGGGACTAGATATAAAAAATGTAATACCTTGTGGATTTAAAGACTGGTATGATTTTGCAAAAGAAAAAAGGTATCTTGTATTCTTATTTAAAACCACTTCTTATACTGGAGAAGTATTGCCGGCAACAAGAGAAGGAAAAAATATTTGGATGACAGAGCAAGAAATAAAAGCATCTTCCAATATAGCGAGCGATTTTGAAGAAATGCTAGATATTTTCCTAGAAGAAAAAACTTATAAAGAATTCTTCTACGAAGATAATAAATCAAAAGATGAATCAAAAAGATGGACAAAAAAGTTTTACTAACAAAAAATCACTAACGATGATTTAGTGATTTTTCTTTTACTCTAGCTTTTGATATCATCGTAACAATATGTCCTTTCGTTTCAGAAAAAACAGTATCATAGTTACAACTATCTAATAATTGCCACATACTATCTTCATCATAGGAATATCTCCACATTTTTAACTCTCCTGTATCATCTAAAGGTTCATCCTGAATACCAGGTGCTAAATTGGCAGAAAATTGAACAAATAAAGATGCTTCTGGATTCATAAGTGTATGTAGCTTATTTAATATTTGGATATTTTCTTCTTCACTAAAATGAACTAAAAAATGTGCAAGTACAATACCATCAAATTTATCATCTAATTCTAAATTAGCAATATCAGAAACAATAAAATTAGCATTAGGTACTAACTCTCTAGCAATAGAAATCATTTGTTCTGCAAAATCAACACCGGTAACATCATAACCTAAATCAGATAAATATTTTGATAAAACACCAGGTCCACAACCTAAATCTAATATTTTGTTTCCAAAAATTGTTTCTAGAAAAGAATCGATATAACTCTTATCTTCATGATCTAGAGTTGCTTCATCTACGTATATATCCGCAATAGCATTATATGTCTTCTTATTAATATCATCTTTCTGTAACATAGGCTCATCTCCTTAAACTAATATATGTTTTTAATAACTGTTTAGCATCGCCACCACAACCACCAAAAGGGTAGGAAGATAAATTTTTCTCTATCTCTAATACTTGCGAAAACTTTTCTTGGCGATATGTTAAAATATTCTGTACAATTTCGTCATAGGACTTTTCTCTAATATCTCCTAATTCTCTTAGCTTTGGTTCTCCTAACCAAAACCAAGGACAAGAAAGACCTGTAGTATCGTCAACAATTACTTTATTTTGATTCGTAATATGTACAGCAGAAATAGTTGCTGGACAAATAGGCATTTGATAATCCAGACCATATTCTTTACTAATATAATCTTTGAGCGATAATAAAATATCATCCTTAACTTCTAATTGACTAAAAATATTAGCGCTTTTACCAGCATCTTCCAACTGACCAATCAAAGGAAAAATATTATTTTCCATACAAAAATCTATCAAATCTCTTAATTCATCTTGATTAACAGATGTAGGTACAATAGAAGCTCCTAAGCTAGATTTATTATCAGCTACAGGATTAATAGCAGTTAAAATATGTAAATTTTCATACATTTTATTAACTTTCGAATCTGTTGCTCCATATAAATATTTAGCTTTCTCCTTTTCAAAAGTATCCATTTTAAACAATATATGTAACGTTCCATTCGCAACATAACTAAATAACTCTTCATCAAAGTTTAAAATATTACTAAACATAGATAAACCAATCTTTTGCTCTTTACATAATTTTAATATTTGCTTTAAATGATAAAGATTCTTAGAAGCAGTAGGTTCTCCCAATCCACAGACATAAATCCAAGAAATATCACCATCATAAGTCATTTTTCTAATGGACTCTAAATCTACATCACATGGAGAATGATATTTAGGAGTATCACAATAAATACATCCCAAATTACAAGCACCGCCTAACTGAATATCTAAAATAGGAAGTTTTTTATTCGATTCCTGAATAATAGGATTTAAAACATCAGAAGACCAAGGCCTATATTCCATCATAAGTATAACCTCATTTCTTTTTTTTTATTATATAACAAATTATATGATTTTCAACAACAATTCTAGATTGCATTCTCCAAAAAATATGATAATATAAGCATATATAAATTCTTTCCCTAAAAAGAAGA
>CALVVW010000077.1 GCA_944364005.1 uncultured Bacilli bacterium
TAATTCTGGTTCTAGTAGTAGTTCTTCTAGTAGTAATCATGGTTCTGGTTCTAATTCCAATAATAATCCTAGCCCTATACCTACACCTAATCCAGAGCCAGTATGTAATAGTTGCTCTATCCGTTCGGGAGAATTAAAAAATGTTATTCTTAATAATACAGGTAGTTTTGATAGTGCTGCTAATGCAGTAAGAAACTTTATTTCAGGTAAATGTCCTGGTGTTACAGTTAATATTTCTGGTGACTCCTCTTCAGGATTTACACCAGGTAGTTATGTTGGAGGCTTTGAAGGAGGATCCTTTAGTTCATGTGATACTATTAATATTACATTGGCAAAATAAAAAATCGTTTAAAAATTACGATTTTTTTATTTTTTAAATTTATATTTAGTGGGACTTGCTTGTTCGATTAAATCACAATCTAGTAATAATGCTATTATTTCAGATGCTCTAGACTTCTTTAATTGTAATAATTTTTCTATATTATCTCTATTAAACTCATAATTATATTTGAACTCTTGAAATATTTTATATACTTGATTATAAGTACTTTTTCTTGTATTCTCTGGTAATACTCTATGTAATTTTATTATAAAGTAATCCTCATCAGTAACAAAATTTCCACTAGTAACCGGACTTTTTTCACCATTAACCGGAACTTTTTGTATATATCCTTTATTGGGAAAAACTACTTTAAAAGATGATACATCTGAACTAAATTCTGGTTTTATATCAACATCATTATACGATTCTATTATTCTTGTTAATCCACTTCCTCGACGTTCCATTAAATGTAAACGGTTGAATATGTCTGAAATCACTCTATTCCTTCTCATAGAAGATATTTTAGTAATATCTAAATTTTGAATAAAACTACCATCTAACATTCCACCGGGAGATGTGATTTCTAGTCTATTATCAAACATATCAACATGTATCTCAGATCCCGCTATTTGATAATCCCTATGAACAATTGCATTAACTATCGCTTCACGGATAGCACGTAATGGATAATCACTTTTTTCAATGCGTTTCATTTCCTTTATTTCCCAACTTATTTGAGAATTATTTTTTATAAACATCTCAGCATTTTCTAATAATGTTATAATACTGCCACTATATTCCTTATCATCAATTGCATCTCCTTCTACAGAACCTTTTACTAATCCTTTCCACTTCGTACAAAAAATCTTTGACTGCTTTAGTAATCCTTGATCAGATAATAGTAATCCTGCATTTGTTACTTTTCCCTCTCTTGTAACAAGTTCTAAAGATAAATAATCTTTATCTTTATTTATTTCTTTTCCAGTTTCTTTTTTTAATGATGCATTTAATAATGTAAAACTTACATCTGTTGTTTCATATTGACTCGGTAATTCATCATATGTTGTGTTTTTACCCTTAAGTATTAAATTATCTAAAATATGTTTTGGAGCAGGTATGGACTCATTTCCTGCCCTAATAAAAGCCTCTTTTCTTCCATCATTATTATAGTAATATGGAGTTCTTGGCCCGTCACCAATTTTTAATTCCAAAAAATCCTTTTTGTTTTCTTGAATGGATTTTAACTCATATCGAGGAAGTGGCTCTATTTTGGAGTTTATTAATTTTGATATTATCTCGGAATCTTCAATAACATTTTTTAAACCAATGGCTTTTCTATCAATATCTCTTATTCCAAATAATAATATTCCTCCATTTGAATTGGCAAATGCTGATACTGATTTTAACAAACTTTAGGTTTTTTTGTTTCTACTTTTTCCTTAAAGTCTATATTACTGCTTTCTATTTTTTCATATTCTTTTAATCGCATTCGTTCCTCCTTGTTTTATATTATAATTTACAATTTTAGCGTATTTTGTCAATTCCTATTATATCTCCTAATTTTATTTATTTAACCGGAATTTTTTATAATATAGTCATTAAAAGTCCGCCTATAACCGGACTTTTTTATTATTAACCGGAATTTTTGTAGAACAAAAGAATTAAGTGAACTTAATTTGTCTTGGTCGTCGCCTTTCAAGTTTCCTGATTCATAGACCTTCTCCACAGACTTAACACCCGATAGTCGCTACCGTAGTTTTTCTTTTGTTTCTTTCTGCTACTTTAATTTTACCGTATATTTCTTTCATCTTCCAACACAATATTATAACTGGCATTATCATCTCTATCATAATATGTTTTATCTTTGTGAATACTACTTATATATAAATAAAAAATAGAGTGTTTACTCAACTATGAGTTCTACTCTATTTTCTTTATCTTTATTGATTCTTATTTGATAAGTTTTTTCTCCTATTTTTATTTCTCGGGTTTTAAATGTTCCAAAGGCATCTGTTATTTCTCCATAATCTTCAGCATCTGTTGTTTTGGTATAAACTTGTAGTGTATAGGTTCCTTTTTCTAAACCTGTTAAATCAATTAATTTTTCATACCATACATAGGTCTTATCTTTATTATCTTGTGCTGTAATTTCGTATGGACCTCGAGCACTTCCTAAATCTATATATTCTTGAGTATAATCTTCTTGATTTTCAAGTATTAAAGTTCGCTTAATATCATTTTCTTTTTCATAAGTTCCATCATAATTATAAGAATAGCCTAACACATATAGTTTGTTATCTTGGAAAGAAATGGTATCAAAGTCATTAATCATATTTCTGTATGTTGGAGCACTTGATGTCGTATATATTTCATCTCTAATATTTACTTCAACAGCTTTTGTTTTGTATTTTTGTAAAACTTTGAAATTATATCCATGAGTTGAGTCTTCTCCTCTTTTATCCATATCGGTGTTAAAAACATTATCAAATAATTGTTCTGTATAATATTTATCAGAAGATGCTCTCATATATAGTTCATAATCTCCATTTGGAATATCTTTCATGTCAAGATTACCTTTAAACCATGAATCATTATAACTATTACCATTTTCTTCTCCTAATTCATATGGTGTATCTTCTGTCCAAGCATTTACTTTTACAGAGTATTCTTTATCAGAATTTTTATCCTTTAATATTAATTCATATTTTTTATTAATATTGTTGATATCATATATAATTAGATAACCACTAATTGTAAATCGTTTTTTTGAAGTATTCCACTTAAATGAGTCTAAGTAGAATTCTCCCTCTCTTTCTTCTAATTTTTTCTCTTCTACTGTTACTGTAATTTCTTTTGTTACTACATTACCAAAAGAGTCTTCTACTTGATATATTACTTTGTACTCTCCTATTTCCTCTGTTTTTACATTATTTTCAATTACTTCGATATCTTTTATTTTTCCATCTTCTGGATCTATAGCGGTTACATCTTCTAATGGATCAAATTCTTCATTTAAGTAGATAGTCTTATCTTCAGCGTTTATTACTGGTTTTTGGTTTTCTACTACGGTTACAGTAATCGTTTTTTTCGTTTCATTATTGAAGCTATCTACTACTTTATAAGTAACTTCATATTCTCCTGTTTCATTTTCTTTTACATTGTTTGTTACTACTTCGATATCTTTAATTTCTCCATCTTCTTTATCTTCGGCTGTGACTCCATCTAATGGTTTAAACTTTGTACCTTGTGTAATCGTTTTGTCTTCCGCGTTGATTACTGGAGCTTCATCTTTTAGTACTGTTACTGTAATTGTTTTTTCTGATGTTTGATTATAAGAGTCTGTTGCTTCATAAGTAATTGTATAACTGCCTGGTTCTTCTAAGTTTACTGTACTATCTTTTACTTTTACTTCTAGCGGACCATCTTCTTCGTCAGTTGCACTTACACCTTCTAGTTCGTCTAATTTTCTTCCTTGAATTACTTCTTTATCTTCGGCTGTGATTACTGGCTTTTTATTTTCTGTTACTGTTACCGTGATCGTTTTTGTTGTTGTTTGATTATTTTCATCGGTTACTCTGTATGTTACTTCATATGTGCCTACTTCATCAATTTTTACAGTTTCTTCTACTACTTCAATTTCTTTGGTTAAGTCTCCGTCTTCTGTATCTGTAGCACTTACATCTTTTCTATAATCAAATTTTGTTCCTTGTACAATTGTCTTATTTTCTGCAATAATTACTGGTGGTGTATTTACACTTTCACTATGAAGTTTTTCGACATGTACATTTGGAGCAGATGCTAAAGTCCAACCAAATTCATTTGTTGTTCCACTTAGGTTTACTGGTACTTTATACCAAGTATTACCATCTACTACCGTCTCTTCTAATATTGGAGCATAAGAATTATGATATTGTCCGCTTATTAATGTTGCTTTAGTATCTTGTGTTGTTGAGTTTACCCAGGTATATTGATTTCCTGTTGCTGTTACTGAGAATTTACCATAATCACTACTAACAAAACTAATACTATCTGCTGGTACCCAGTGTTTTTGATTATACCAGTAATCTGATGTTACTAAGTAGGATACAGCTACTCCATTTTTATCATAGGCTGCCGTATAGACCATAACATATCTATCGTTTAATAGTACTTGATCTCTTTTTACAGTTAATGCGGAATCATAGTAATAATCTGTTTGCTTTACAGACTTTGCTACTTTTGGTTTTAGAGTAGTCTCTTCAACATATAAATCGTATTCATAATCTTTATCTTGATATTCTGTTACGTCATTTGGAGAAATATATCCATTTTTACCTTGATTTATCTTTTTCACATAAACAGCGGGAATATATACATAACCATCCCAGTTGTAGTCTCCTGATGTTATTTCATTAAAATTACTATCTATATTTAAATCGCTTACTACTTTATACCAAGTAGTATTTCCTTCTACTGCTTCTCCTTGTTTTTCTCCTATAATTACTACTGCATCTTCTGCTTCTGGATAAGAATAGACAAACTTGGAACCGTTATTAGTATCACTCATGGCATTTACTTGTCTTGTTACTACTCCTAATTGATAGAAGTTATAGTCCTGTAATCCTTTTGCTTTATCCAA
>CALVVW010000078.1 GCA_944364005.1 uncultured Bacilli bacterium
ATTTTAAAAAAATTATCAAAAACTTAAAATCTATTATGACCTTATATAAATTTTCCGTAAAAAACCGAAACTCAAATTCTATCTATATTTTCTTATTATACTGCTAGATGTATAATAAGAATGCACTGTGGATTTGTTTCTATGTTATTACGGCCACTTTTGTGGACTGGTTAAGGTGACTCAAACCACAGATTTTTAATTTAATTGTTAATTAGTTAGTTAACACGTTAGTTCTTACTAATCGATGTTTTATTAAATTACGTGATTACATGATTAGAAACCTTGTGGTTAAACATTCAGTGCAAAAAAACTAATTTTGGAGGTGACTATATATGATATATTACATTGGTATTGATATATCAAAATACAAACACGATTTCTGTATTATTTCAAATACAGGTGAAGTTATTGTTGAAAATTCATCTTTTGAAAACAACAAAAAAGGATTTCAATATTTTTTGGACCAATTGAAACCCTATAACAAATCCGATGTCCGAATTGCTTTTGAAGCAACTGGACATTACTCTATGAATTTGGAACTTTTTTTGATTAATCAAGAATATTCATTTATGAAAATGAATCCTCTTGTCATTCATCAGTTTTTAAAAGCTCGAAGCTTACGCAGAACTAAGACTGATAAAGCAGATTGCTTAACAATTGCTAATTATCTTATGTCTGTTACATACAAACCAAATTCATATTTATTATACAACATTTATACATTAAAGTCACTATGCAGATGTAGAGAAAAATTAATTAAAGAAAGAAGTAAATTTTATGTTCTATTAACTAATGAACTTGATGATACTTTTCCAGAGTTGAAACCCTTTTTTAACAATTCTCTTTCAGTTACTTTATTGTACATTTTAGAAAAATATACCAACAAAGAACATATCTCTTTGATGAGAGATTTTGATTCAATTTCAAAAGTATCTCATGGTAAATTTTCTTATGCTAAATTTGCCAAACTTAAAGAACTTGCTAAAAACTCAGTTGGTCATCATGATGAAAATACTGACTTACTTATTTCTACTTATGTCTCTATTATCAAACACTTTAATGATAAAATTGGTCCAATAGATAAACAAATTTCAACAATTATCAAAGAACTAAATCCTAGAATGTTATCCATTCCTGGATTAGGTGAAATATCAGTCGCTACTATTCTTTCTGAATATGGAGATATTAGTAATTTTTCTTCTCCTAATAAGATGTTAGCTTTTGCTGGATTAGAACCTAGTATATTTCAATCTGGTACATTAGAAACTAATGGTAAAATGGTTAAACATGGTTCTGGTCACCTTAGATATTCAATTATGAATTCTGCAATGATTATTTTAAGATATTCACCAGCTTTTTATGATTATTACCTTAAGAAACGTTCTGAAGGTAAATGTCATCGTGTTGCATTATCTCATGTTTGTAAAAAACTTATTAGAGTTATTTACACTTTAGAGAAACACGACATTGATTTTGATCCGTCTTTATTGAAATAATTGATTTCTCAATTTTTCAAAAATTTCACCTTGTGAAATCTTTTCGGCGTGGGTTTCTTTCCAATTTATAACTTTCTATCAAAAAAGTTTAAATACTATTGACTTCTAATAGTTAGTCACCTATTTTGAGTATAACATATTCTGTTTTTTTCCAGAAAAAAAGACTGCATTTGCAGCCTTCTTTATAGTTATTTAGAAATTACTTCACAGATTAAGTTAGATATTTCTGTTGGATTATCAATTGGAAGTCCAGCTATCATTTTTGCTTCACTGTAAAGTATTTTGGTATATTTCTTAAACTCATCTTTATCCTTTTTATATAACTCTTTTAATTTCTTAGCAATAGGATGCTTTTCATTGATTTCAAGCACTGTTTGTGCTTTGATTCCTAAATCATTTGGCATAGAATCAAATACTTTTTGCATTTCAATAGAAACATCACCTTCACTAGTTAGACATACTGGATGTGTTTTTAACTTATTCGTAAATCTTACTTCTTTTACATCTTTAATTTCTTCTTGCATATCCTTTAGTAAATCTTCATTTTCTTCATTTACTTTCTTTGTTTCTTCTTTTTCTTCGTCTGTTTCTAAGTCTAAGTCTCCGTTTTCTACATTGGCAAATTTCTTACCTTCATATTCTTGGATAGCAGTAATTGCAAATTCGTCTACATAATCTGTTAAGTATAAGATATCATAATCTTTTTCTTTTACCTGCTCTACTTGTGGAAGAGAATCAATTTTAGCAATAGAGGCACCAGATGCATAATAGATTTTTTCTTGTCCTTCAGGCATAGCGTCTACATATTCTTTTAGTGTAATTAATTTATCTTCTTTTGAAGAATGGAACATAATCAAATCTTTTAATTTGTCTTTATCTGCACCATAGTTATTATATACTCCATATTTTAATTGTACTCCAAAGGTCTTGAAGAATTCTTCGTACTTTTCACGATCTTCTTTTAACATTGTCTCTAATTCTTTTTTTATTTTAGATTCAATGTTTTTAGCAATTAATCCTAAGCTCTTTGATTTTTGCAATATTTCTCTTGAAATATTTAGTGATAAGTCTTCACTATCTACTACACCTTTTACAAAGCTAAAATAGTCTGGTAATAAGTCAGCACATTTTTCCATGATTAATACTCCTGATGCATATAGACTTAATCCTTTTTCATAGTCTTTTGTATAATAATCATATGGTGCATGACTTGGTATAAATAACAATCCATTATAAGAACACATTCCTTCTACAGAAGTATGAATTACTTTTAATGGTTTATCAAAGTCATTAAACTTATCCATATAGAAATTATTATATTCTTCTTCTGTTACATCACTTGCTTTTTTCTTCCATAGTGGAACCATGCTGTTAATGGTTTCTACTTCTACTTTATCTTCATATTCATGTTTTTCTTCATCCTTTAATTCATGTTTTGTTACTTTCATCTTGATTGGATAACGAATATAGTCAGAATATTTCTTTATTAATTCTTTTAGATTATATTCTTCTAGATAGTCACTATAATTATCTTCTTCCGTATCTGGTTTGATATGAAGAGAAATCTTTGTACCATTTTCTTTCTTATCGCACTCTTCAATACTATAACCTTCAGCACCAGTAGAAATCCATTTGTATCCTTTTTCACTATCTACAGATTTTGTTTCTACTTCAATGCAGTCACTTACCATAAAAGCAGAATAGAAACCAACACCGAATTGACCAATAATATCAATTTTATCTTGTTTTGTCATATTCTCTTTAAAATTTAGTGAACCAGATTCCGCAATGGTACCAAGATTCTTATCTAACTCCTCTTCTGTCATACCGATACCATTATCTTCGATTACTAGAGTCCTATTTTCCTTATCATAATCAATTTTAATCTCTAATTTATCCTTTTTTACTTTTACTTTTTTATCTGTTAAGGAACGATAATATAATTTATCTATCGCATCAGATGCATTGGATATTAACTCCCTTAAAAAGATATCTTTATTTGTATAAATAGAATTAATCATTAAATCTAATAATCTCTTAGATTCTGATTTAAATGCTTTTTTCTTCATTTTTACATCTCCTTTATATACTTTATTTATAACACTATAATTAGCAGTTGTCAAGATAGAGTGCTAAAAAATATTTTAAGAAAAAATCATGATTTCATGACTTTCTCAAATTCTCTTTTTAAAATATTATTTTTATCTTCTAATATTTTTACATCTTTATCCTTAAATGTAGACATAGGAAGCGTTACTATTTCATTATGTTTAATTACCTTTAAGCCATCTTTATCAATAGATAAGCATAAATAATTATACTTTTTATCTTCATCATCTATATATTTTATTTTGTAAAACCTTTCTTCTTGTTTATTTTTAATGGCTTTTAATACCTGATAGGTACTATTACTATACACTAATTCTGCTTGATCACAGAATATATTTAAAATTTTTCTGTTATTATTATATTCAATAATAATCAAATGATCTTCTACTACAGCATAATATTTTCCATTTACATATTCTAAGTAGTCTATCTTCTTTTCTTTTAATGCTTTCTCATCTTGAAGAAATGGAAAATAATTTTTTAAATCCATCGTATCTAAATCACAATTTAGTGATGCTTGATATTCAATACTTTCATTTGTATTCATAATTACAGATAAAATTTCTGTTGCTAACTCATTCATAATATTAGGACAATGCTCAAATAACATCACAATAGATTCAAATAGAAATTCCCAACGTTTTGGTAAATATCTAGTTGCATAGAAATCATATTTTTTCTTATTCATATAGACATCTATTTCAATTATAAAATTATTAATATGTTTATTTCTATTATCCCTAGATACTAATTCTTCATATTTAGGTAACTCCTTTTTTATTTGTTCCGTTATATAGATAATACTTTTTACTTCCATAAATTGATAGCAGCAATATTCTTCTATTTTATTATCTTCTACTACATCTAATGGAATATATAATACTTTAAATTTATCTATGGTACGATTATATAATAAAGATATATAAAAATTTGATTTATTATAATCTTTGATTTGGAGTTCTATTATTGGTGACTCTTTTTTCTTTTTTAATAATTTTCTTATTAGACCTATTTTTTTATCAAATTGCATACTCTCTTTCCTTTTCTCACTTCTTATCCCTATTATAGCATGAGTTTGTTTGATTTCCTAACTTTTCCTGTTTTTTTTACTTATTTTGTCATTAAAAATGTTAATTATTAGTTTACTTTATTCTAAACTTTCTACCCAGTCTATTATTTTTTGCCAAGTAGCTGGTCCTACTATGCCGTTTTCTGGTAGATTATATCTTTTCTGTATTGCCTTAATCGATTCTTCAGTTAACTCATCAAA
>CALVVW010000079.1 GCA_944364005.1 uncultured Bacilli bacterium
TGTGCTTTTTTCATTAATTCAGATTGTAATGCAGTTTTTCTTGTTATTGGAAATGCAATTAATCTAATAATAATACTAATAATGATTAATGATATAGCGTAGTTTCCTACTAGTCTACCTAACCATAATAAAACAAAAGCTAATGGTTTTACAAAAATACTTGTCCAAAGACCTTCATATTTTCCAGATGTTATTTTAAATTCATCACAAGTTGGTAGTTTATCAACTTTAACTCCATTTTCTTTATATAATTTTATATTTTCTTTATTTGTTGGTTGACAGATAATATTTGCTGTTAAATTTTGACCTGTTTTTTCATTTTTTACTGGTTGTTTATCGTCATTTACTAATGTTGTCGTACATCCTGTTGTTATTAATAGTAAAAATAATATTACTACAATTTTCAGTTTATTTTGCTTTTTCATTTTTCGTCCTTTCTTTCATTATAAGGGACTTTAACTTTTGATTTAGTGTTTGATAGTCTAAATTTTTTCCCTTCTCTCTTAATATTATAATATAATCTTTGTTGTTTACATAGTCTTTTTCGAAATTATCTATGATAGAACGTATTTGTCTTTTTTTTCTATTTCTATATACAGCATTTCCTAATTTTTTGCCTACTGAAATTCCATATCTTGCATAATTTAGATTATTTTGCATGGAATATACTATAAATATGTCGTTTTTGTTTCTGTAGCCTGTTTTTATTATTCTATCAAAATCATATTGATGTTTTACTATAAACTTTTTTTTCATGTAATCACCTTTTCATAAGTAAAAAACCACTGTTTTAGGCAGCGGTAAATTATTTACAAAGACTTTTACGACCTTTGCGACGACGACGATTTAATATATTTGTTTTCTTACGTGCGAAAAAACCTAATTTTTTTGATTTTTTACGATTATTTGGTTGATATGTTCTTTTCATCTTCTTCCACCTCCAGACATAAATCTACATTATTATAATAATAATATCACATTTTTGTCAATCATAAGTTATTTTTTTTATATTTTTCTTTTTCCACACAATCCACAGGCCTGTGGTTTATTTTACTCGCAGGTGTGTATTTAAATTTGTGGAAAATGTGGAAAAGCTTATTTTTCCTTTAGTATACTTATAATCTGATTGTGGATTTTATTGTGTATTGTGTGTGAATTATTTTTTTTTTAATTTTTCTATTTCTTTTTTACACATTTTGAGCTAAACTATTGGTATCAATTTTGCTTGTGGGGAGATGGTCGAATGAATGTAGATATTTTATGGTCAAAATTTCTAACTGAAGTTAAAGAAGACTTAACCTCACTTTCTTTTGAAACCTGGTTTAAAGATACTAAATTATATAAATTAGATAATGGAAAAGCTTATATTATTGTTCCTATGCCAATCCATAAAAAACATTTAGCAGATAATTATTCAGAATTAATCTTAAACCATTTAAATGATATTACTGGTACTAATTTTGAACTTGTTTTTTTATTAAAAGAAGAGATTGAAGAAGAGGAAAAAGTAGGGGATGTAGAAGACTTTCAAGTACAAAGTAATGAAACTGGCGTGCCTAATCATCAAATTCAATCTAATTTAAAGAGTAAATATACCTTTGATAATTTTATTGTTGGAAATAGTAACAAATTTGCTCATGCTGCGGCGTTATCTGTTGCTGAAAATCCTGGTAATATGTATAATCCTTTGTTTATTTATGGTAATAGCGGGTTAGGTAAGACACACTTAATGCATGCTATTGGTAACTACATTACCGAAAACAGTAATAGAAGAGTGCTGTATGTCACATCGGATCAATTTATTCAAGATTTTATTGGTATTAATAAGAAAGATGATAAGGGAACAAACTTTAATTATGTAGATTTCTTTAAAAATAAATATAGAAATATAGATGTACTTATTATTGATGACATTCAGTTTTTAGGTGGTGCTACACAAACACAACAAGAATTTTTTCATACTTTTAATACCTTATATAATGATAGTAAGCAAATTATTATTTCGTCAGACCGTTCTCCAGACGATTTGAAATTACTAGAAGATCGTTTAAGAACTAGGTTTTGCTGGGGATTAACAGTCAATATTTTTCCGCCAGACTTTGCACTTAGGACAGAAATATTAAAGAAAAAAATAATTGCTGGTAATTTCGAAAAAGAAATTCCTGATGATGTAGTAGAGTATATAGCGTCTAATATTGGTACTGATGTTAGACAATTAGAGGGTTCTATTACTAGATTAATTGCTTATTCTACTATCATGGGCGGTGCTGAAATAACTTTAGATTTGGCAATCGAAGCTTTAAAAGACTTTATCAGTAAAGGAATGGGAGAAAAGAACGATATTCAACGAATACAAAAAATTGTATCCGAATATTTCCAAATTTCTGTTGAAGATATACGCAGTAAAAAGAGAAGTTCTAACATTTCTTTTCCTAGGCAGATTGCCATGTATCTCTGTAGAACTATGACTAATGAGTCCTTTCCTAAAATTGGCACAGAATTTGGTGGAAAAGACCATACTACAGTTATGCACTCTGTAGAAAAGATTGAGAAAGAAATAAAAGTTAATAAAGATTTAGCAAATATTATAGAAAAATTAAAAAAAGACATTGGAGTTGTGTAAAAAATTGGAAAAACTTGACTTTTTCCACAAGAAAAAATATGATAAAATCATTGATGTGATTGTATAGATTAAGTTTTACACTGTTTTCCACAGTAATAATAAAAATAATAAAAAAGAAAGAAGGAATATATATGAAATTAACAATTAAAAAAGATTTATTATTGAATGCATTAAATAAGGTATCTAAAGCTATTTCTACTAAGAACTTAATTCCTGTATTAGCTGGTATTAAGTTTGAATTAAAAAAGAAGAGATTAACTTTAACTGCTAGTGATAATGATATTACTATTCAAACAATGATTGAAGCTACGAATGATGAAGATTTTAAAGTAGAGCAAGAGGGTAGTATTATTATTCAAGGGAAATATATTTTAGATATTGTTCGTAAATTACCTGATAAATATATTAATATAGAGGTTATTGACGAATTAAAGATTTTAATTTACACAGAAAATAGTGAATTTAATTTAAATGGTATTAGTGAAAGTGAATATCCTAATATAGGTTTAGAAGAAAGTAAGAAGAAAGTTAGTATTAATGCTTCTGTATTTAAAGATATTGTTAATCAAACTGCATTTGCTTCTTCTAATGAAGAGAGTAAACCTGTACTTACTGGTATTAACTTTAATATAGTAGGGGATGTATTAGAGTGTAACTCTACAGATTCTTATCGTTTAGCTAGAAAAGTTGTTAAATTAACTGGAGCAAGTGAAGAAAATTATAATATTGTTATACCTAGTCATAATATTTTAGAGTTTTCTAGAATTATTGATGAAGAAGATGGGGATATAGAATTACATATCTTTAATAATAAGATATTGTTTAAGACAGGAAATTTAAAATTTGAATCTCGTTTAATTAATGGTACTTATCCAAATACTTCTAATTTATTACCTGATAGTTCTTATTTAGTTGTTAGTACTAATTTAAATGCTTTCTACGACGTAATTGATCGTGTTAGTATATTAACTAGCGATAAAGAGAAAAACATCGTTACATTGGAAACTAGAGGGGATATATTAGTACTTAAGAGTTCTTCTGTTGAAATAGGTAGAGTAGAAGAGAAGATGCCTATTACTAAGAATAATGATGAGGATATTAAAATCTCATTTAGTGCTAAATATATGATGGAAGCTTTAAAAAGCTTTTCCACAGAAACTGTTGATATTCATTTTGTTGGAGAAATTAAACCAATTTTAATAAAATCTAGTGAGGATGATACTTTAACACAACTAGTTTTACCAATTCGTACTTATTAAAATAAAAAAAATTCCAAATTTTTGGAGTTTTTTTAAATTTCTCTAATAATATATATGAGATGTTACAGAAAGTGACAAATCTCTACAATTTCTTTTGTTATTCTAGTGACAATTTCATGTTTAGGAGGGGGAAATTTTATGGAATATGAAATTAATAAGGGAACATTAGCTATTATGCCTAATGAAAATGAAAGTAGTTTGGTTTATGAAGATGAGGATCGTTTTTTGATAGAACAGTCTCCATTTCAAATTATGGAAGAAAGTTGTAGGTATTTTGGTAGTACATATGAGGGTAGAAAAGATAGTGCTAGATCTATTTTAGGTGCCGAATATAAGGTTCCTGTTATTGTTGAAGATACTGATAATTTAATTGTTTTTCCAACGACATCACCCAAATCAGATGATTGTATTTGGATTTCTTTGAAGAGAGTTAAGAATTTTGAAAAAATTGATAATAGTAATACAAAGGTTATTTTTGATAATAATAAGGAAATTATTGTTCCTGTTTCTTATCGTACTTTAGAAAATCAAATATCTAGGGCTTCTAGATTAGACTTTATGATGAGAAAGAGAAAATCAAATTTATAAAAATGATTCATATAATCATTTTTTACTACCTTATTTGGTCATTTTATGCTATAATATTACTGTATGTATAGGAATACCGAAATAGGGGATAGGTGATTATATGGGT
>CALVVW010000080.1 GCA_944364005.1 uncultured Bacilli bacterium
GATTTAAGACTTTATGCGGATAGTTTACTTTCTGATTTAGTTCAAGCTAGTGTTACTTCTGATTCTGATCAGCAAATATTAGAAGAAAATATTCGTGATATTCAGATGGATAGGAGTCAATATTTTTATTTACCTGGAAAAATTTTGCATATTGATGGTGATAATGATTATTTGAAACGGTGTATGAAATTTTATCATTCTATGAATGTTAAAGCTAATGGTATTACTATTCCGGAAATTGAGATGTCTAGTAAGATAGTTGATTTACTCAAAGAATTTCAGCCTGATATTGTTGTAATTACAGGCCATGATGCTTATTTGAAAAAAAATAGAGGTGATTATCAAAATTCTCTTAATTTTATAGAGACTGTAAAAGAAGCAAGAAAGTATGAGAAAAGTCAAGATAAATTAATTATTATTGCTGGAGCTTGTCAGTCTAATTATGAAGAATTGATAAAAGCAGGTGCTAATTTTGCTTCTAGTCCCAAAAGAATTAATATTCATGCATTAGATCCTGCTATTTTAGCTACTTCTTTAGCTTTGGCAGATAGAAATAAAAGTATTGATTTGTTAAAAATATTAGAGAAAACTAAATATGGAAAAGATGGAATGGGAGGAATTATTACGAATGGAACTATGTATGTGGGGTATCCAAGATGATGATTGAAAATATAAAACAGATAGTTGCTGCTAATAGAGGAATAGAGAGACTTTTTCGATTCCATGGGAGTAGAAATCAGACAGATGAGTTTCAAGGTGTAATTACAGATTTATATCCTGCTGTTTTTACTATTCAACTTAGTAATCATAATATAAAAACGTTTAGTTATAGTGATATTTTGATGCAAAGTTTGGAAATTTTGCATTAATATCTATGAAAATGCGAAAATGATTGCTTTTTTTTAGTAAGTATTATAGAATTAGGTTATAAAGTGTAATACTTTATGAGGGAGGAATATTACATGAAAATTACATCTGTAAAAGTACACAAATTTAATAAGGAAGGTTCTCGTATGAAGGGTATTGCTTCAGTATTATTAGACGATAGTTTTGCAGTACATGATATCCGTATTATTGAGGGCGATAACGGTCTATTTATAGCTATGCCTAGCCGAAAGATAGCTAATGGAAGTTACCGTGATATTGCTCATCCAATTAATCCTGAAGTTAGAGCTATGTTTGAGCAAGCTATTTTAGAAGAATATGAAAATACAGAAGATCCTGTAGAAAATGAAGAATAAGATGCTAAGGCATCTTTTTTTTGCATAATATTTTTTTTCTTGCATATCTTTTATTAGGAGGATATGTATGGATAAACAAGATAGCATTAATAGTTATAATCATGGTATTAGTTTGTTAGAAAGAAAAAATTTAGTTATTACTGGAGTAAAAAAAATAGAAAATTTTGACAGTGAACAATTTTTATTAGATACTATCATGGGTTTTTTATTAATTAAAGGGGAAGGATTAGAATTGATTAAATTAGATACTATACAAGGTAATGTTTCTATTAAAGGTCTTGTCCATAGTATTAATTATGTTGAGGATGCGAAAAAAGATAAAGAAAATAGTATATTTAATCGATTATTTAAATAATGAATTTAAAAATACAAGTTTTTTCTTTACTTTTTTCTTTTTTTTACGGAATACTATTTTCTTTTTGTGTAAATCTTAATTATCAATATCTTTTTTTTAAGAATAAATTTTTTCAAATTATTATGACTTTTTTATTTTTATTAGATATGGCTTTTTTATATTTTTTAATTTTGAAGCTTATTAATGATGGTATTATACATATTTATTTTTATCTTATGATTTTTGCAGGATTTTATATTAGCTTTCCTATTATGAAAAAAATACGTAAAAAATAGTGTCAAATTTCTATTTTTTTTTTATGATTATTGCTCTATACTTTAAACTGGTCTATAATTTATTGTGAAAGAGTAGGTGATTAGATGGCTAAGACGAAAACTAAGACTAAAAGTCGTAGAAGAATGCTATTTTTAGGTTTAACTTCTATTATAGTCATCGTTGCTACTACTTTTACTATTGGCAAGTATTGGATTGAAATCTATGATAAATATCAGGAAAAAAATAGATTAGAAAAAGAGTTAGTTTCTTTAAAGAATAAAGAAAAGAAATTAAAGGTGGATGCTAATAAGTTACAAGATCCAGATTATATTGCTAGATATGCTAGAGAAAAGTATCTTTATTCTAAAGATGGTGAATTTATTTTGAAAATTCCTGAAGAATAAAGGGATTTTCTTTTTTTGGATAATAATATATAAGGAGGTGCTTTATGATTTCTATTGAGGATAATTTTAAATTTCATAAGAATGATATTATAGTTGTAGGATGTTCTGCTGGTCCAGATTCTATGGCTTTAGTAGATATGTTATTAAAAATTAGAGAGAAATATTCTCTTAGTTTAATTGTTGCTCATGTTAATCATAATTTGCGTAAACAAAGTGTGCAAGAAGAGGAGTATCTTAGAAATTATTGTGAAAAACATTATATTATGTTTGAGGGTATGGTTATTACAGAGTATGGCGATGATAATTTTCATAATGAGGCCAGAAATATTAGGTATGATTTTTTTGAAAAAGTTGTTTATAAATATCATGCACAATATTTAATGACGGCACATCATGGTGATGATTTAGTAGAGACTATATTGATGCGAATTACTAGAGGATCTAATTTAAATGGTTATAGTGGATTTAAAAAGATTGTAGATATGGAAGGGTATCAGATAGTACGTCCATTATTAGTATATACGAAACAAGAATTAGAAGAGTATGATAAGAAAAATCATGTTATGTATTATATTGATAGTTCTAACGCTAAGGATAAATATACTAGAAATCGTTATCGTAAATATGTTTTACCTTTTTTAAAAGAAGAGGATCCCAATGTTCATTTAAAATATTTAAAATTTAGTACTGTTTTAAATGAGGCTAATCAGTTTATTGAACATGAACGTGATAAAGCATTAAAAAAAGTTATTCATGATGATTCCTTAGAGATAGAAGAGTTTAAAAAATTAGATTTATTCATTCAAAAAGAAGTTTTATACTATATGATGAATGAATATTATCAAGATGATTTGATATTAATTAATGATAAACATATTGAACTTTTGTTAAATTTAATATATAGTAATAGGGCGAATGCTTTTGTTAATTTACCTAACGAAGTAATTGCAACTAAGACTTATCATGTATTAGAATTAAAAAAGGTTACTACTGAAATTACTACTTACGAAGTTGAACTTTCTAAATATGTAGAATTACCTAATCATCATGTAATAGAACAGGTAGATGAATTATTAGGTTCTGGTAATGATACTTGTCGTTTGCTTAGTACAGAGATTAGTTTACCATTGACTGTTAGAACTAGAAAATTTGGTGATCGTATGTCTATTAAAGGTAATGGTACTAAGAAAATCAAAGATATTTTTATTGATAAGAAGGTTAAAGCTAACGAGAGGGATCTTTGGCCTGTTGTAGTAGATGCTAAAGGTGTTATTGTTTGGCTCCCAGGATTGAAAAAATCTAAATATGATAAGAAAAAAACAGAAAGTTATGATATAATATTAAAATATAGTTAAGGAGGAAAAACTGTGAATAAAACTATAGATAAAAAGACGATTAAACGAGGATTATTACCTTATCTATTTTTAGCGTTAATTATGCTTGGTGTTTTCTATGTAGTTAATGTTATGAATAATGATGTTAATGTATTAACTTATAATGAGTTTATGCATGAATTAAATGAAGGAAACATTGAAAAAGTACAAATTACTGCTAGAGGTAGTGCTTATACGTATGAGGCTAGAGGTACTTTGGAAGGGTATAAAGATAATGAAACATTCTTTGTTCGTTTACCACTTAGTGAACAAGTAATGAAGAAGATTGTAGAAGCAAGTGATGTTCAAGATTTTGAATTGACTGCTGTTAATGATCCTGATGCATCTTCTATTTGGTTAATTTTAATTAATGTATT
>CALVVW010000081.1 GCA_944364005.1 uncultured Bacilli bacterium
TTTTGAGGAAGCTAGAGAAGATGCGTTAAAGAAAAATAAAAAAATAGTAAATAAAAAAATTTCTTTTCTACATTGTGATGATAATTTCTTACAAAATGTTTCTTTACTTAGGAAAGAACAAGATGAAAAAGTTAATAAGTATAGAAAAATAGAAAGAATGATGGCAAATAATTCTAGTGATTTGGTAGTTAATGATCAAGTAAAAGAACAATCTGTTATTATTGAACGTAATAATAGTTATAAGAAAAAGGAATGTTCATTATACGATATGATAGGATTATATAATTCTGTATATTCTGATGAGCATTTTATGTCATTATATGATGATACATATTCTGTTGAAAATTTTATCGCTTATAATGTCTCTTTGGAAGATTATAAAAAAATAGAAGAACAACTAAAAAATGGTGAACAATTGGATATTGATAGTATAAAGAAAAATTGCTTATTGCTAAGTAGTAGTGATGATAAAAAAATGAAGGTTATTAACTATGATTCAACAGATAAAAGTTGTTTCTATATAGAGGATGGTTATTTGTATTATGATGATAAGATTGATTTTTCTTTAGATTCTATTAGTGGTAATACTCTTGTTGTTTATACAATGGAAAGTTATAATGATGTGATTAGTTCTTATATAGTTAATTCTGTTATAAGTCGTGGTATGCCCAAAAATAAAGATACAGAAAAAGTATTTAGAAGAGAAATTAAATTAAGATAGAGAGAAGGAGTTTAAAATTATGAGAAATAGAGGATTTGAAATAGTGAAAGGATATGAAGATAAAGATATTCATATTCCTGTTAGAAAGACTCATTCCTCTGCTGGTTATGATGTAGAAGCAGCAGAGGATGTTGTAATACCTAAATATTATCCTGGAATCCAACCTACGTTAATTCCTACAGGTTTAAAAGCTTATTGTAGAGAGGATGAATGTATTTTATTATTAAATCGTAGTAGTGGTCCTAAAAAAGGATTTGTTTTGGCTAATAGTGTTGGTTTGGTGGATTCTGATTATTATGGTAATCCTGATAATGACGGACATTTTTACTTTGCCTATTTTAATTGTAGTGATCATGATATTCATGTTAAAAAGGGTGATGTTGTTGGTCAAGTTGTGTTTCAAAAATTTTTAGTTACTGATGATGATAGTGCTTTTGGAAAGAGAATTGGCGGGTTTGGTTCTACCGATTAAAAAACATCAAAAAATCAAAAATATTTTAAAATAATTTTTCGTTTTTTTTCAATTTTTTCAATTTTAATTTTCTTAATTTGTTGAAAAATAAAGAAATTCTTTGATTTTAATTTTTAATTTTTAACAAAAAATTAAAAATGATTTTTTTGTTTTTTTCAAAAATGTCTATTATTGTAAATTGTCGTAAATCGAACAAAAAAAGTTTTTTTAGGAAATCTAGCTATATCAATACTTTTAAAAAAAGTGGTAAAAATTTCATATTTTTGTCTATTGCATTTTAGAATTTTGCATCTTACAATGGACATAGTTAGAGAGAAATTAGGGAGGTATTATTATGGCAGATGTATGTGAGTTAAATGACTTGTTAGATGGTGTCACAGTAATTAAAAGAAATGGTAAAAAAGTAGATTTTGATGGAGCAAAAATTGCTTTAGCTATAAAAAAGGGATTTGATAGTGTTGAGGTAGATGATGATGAAACTGAGAAGGAACGTAAGTATACTTCTCAAGATATTCAGAAAGTTTATCAAGCAGTATTAAAGAAAATAGAAAAAGATGCAAAAGAAAAAAATAATCGTTTTAAGATAGAAGAAATTCAAGATTATATTGAAGGGGAACTTTCTAGTAAAGGATATGATGATGTTTATAAATCTTTTTCTGAGTATCGTGAAAGAAGAAATCAATCAAGAGAAAGTTTCTTTGGTGATAATAAAACTCATAAGTTTTTAAAATCTATTGAAAATCTTGGTTTAAAATCAGCTAATGAAGAAGATGCAAAAAGAGAAAATGCTAATATCGATGGAAATAGTCCCATGGGAACAATGCTACAGTATGGAGGTACTGTTTCTAAAGAGTTTGCCAAAGCTTATTTAATGAAAAAAGAATATGCTGAAGCTCATGATAATGGAACTATTCATATTCATGATATGGATTTCCTAGCCATGGGAACTACTACTTGTTGTCAGATTGATTTATCAAAATTATTTAAAAATGGATTTGATACAGGTCATGGTTATGTTCGTCCACCACAGGATATTTCAACTTATGCTTCTTTAGCTTGTATTGTTATTCAAGCAAATCAAAATGATCAACATGGAGGTCAAGCAATACCAGCTCTTGATTATTATTTAGCACCTGGAGTACTTAAAACATTTAAAAAGCAATTTAAGCAAACTATTTATGATTTTCTTGATTTAGAAGGATTTATTCCAGTTATTAATATCGATAGAATTATTCGTGAAATTGATAAAGTGGATTCTATTGAGTTAAATGTAGAAGATTTTAGTGATTATGCGAAAGGTTCTAGTCGTATTCATGAAATCTTTGAAAAAAGTTATGAGAAAGCATTACAAAAAACAGAACGTGCTACCCTACAAGCTATGGAAGCGTTTATTCATAATTTAAATACAATGCATTCTAGGGCCGGGGCACAAGTTCCATTTTCTTCTGTTAACTTTGGTACAGATACTTCTCCAGAAGGTAGAATGGTTATTAAAAGTTTCTTACTTTCTGAAGATCGTGGATTAGGTAAAGGAGAAACACCAATTTTTCCAGTATCTATTTTTAAAGTAAAAGAGGGAGTTAATTATAATAAGGAAGATCCTAACTATGATTTATTTAGATTAGCTTGTCAGGTTTCTGCTAAAAGGCTTTTCCCTAATTTTGCATTTATTGATGCTCCATTTAATTTACCATATTATAAAGAAGGGGATATCAATACAGAAATTGCTTATATGGGATGTCGTACTAGGGTTATGGCTGATGTTACTTCTCCTGATAATCAAGTGGTTACGGGACGTGGTAATTTATCATGGACAACGATTAATTTACCAAGACTTGGAATTAAATATGGTATTGCTTTAAAAGAGAGAGATAAAGCTGATATGGAAGGCTTTTATCAAGAACTTGGAGAAATTATGGATATGGTAAGAGATCAGTTACTTGAACGTTTTGAAGTTCAGTGTAGTAAACATAATTATAATTTTCCATTTTTACTTGGACAGGGTGTTTGGACGAATGGTGAAAAGCTTAAGCCAACGGATCGCCTACGTAAGGTATGGAAACATGGAACATTATCTACGGGATTTATTGGTTTAGCTGAGTGTTTAAAGGCACTTACTGGTAAACATCATGGTGAGAGTGAAGAAAGTCAAAATCTAGGATTAGAAATTATTCAATTTATGAGAAATCGCTGTGATCAAAATGCAGAAAAATATAATTTAAACTTTACTTGTCTTGCTACTCCTGCGGAAGGAATTGCAGGTAGATTTACAGGAATTGATAGAGCAATTTATGGAAAAATAAAGGGTGTTACTGATAGAGAATACTACACAAATTCTTTCCATGTTCCAGTTTATTATCATATTAGTATTCATGATAAATTAGCAAAGGAAGCTCCTTATCATGCATTTACTAATGGAGGACATATCTCTTATGTTGAGTTAGATGGAGATACTGCTGCTAATGTTGACGCATTTGAGAGTGTTGTCAGGGCAATGAAAGAAGCTGGTCTTGGATATGGTGCTGTTAACCATCCGGTTGATCGTGATCCCGTTTGTGGATATGTTGGAGTGATTAACGATGTTTGTCCTAAATGTGGCCGTCGTGAATTTGAAGGGATTCCGATAGAAAAGATTACATCTATTGATACAGGTTGTTGTGAATAGTTTAATATATAAAAAAAAGAAAAGAGGAGTGATTATTTATGGAAAAAGTATTAGGGGAAGGACAAAAATTTGAAAGAATTAGAAGAGTTAC
>CALVVW010000082.1 GCA_944364005.1 uncultured Bacilli bacterium
CATAAAACAATTGTTCGAAAAAATGTTGCTTTTTCTTTTTCTTTGTTATATAATGGATTTGTAAGTTATTTGTGTATTAATAGGAGGAATTATGAAAAGTGTAAGTAAAGATGTTTCAAAAGATAAGGCCTTAGAACAAGTATTAAATGATATAGAGAAACAATTCGGTAAAGGTTCTATTATGAAACTAGGAGACAGTAAACATATGAAAGTAGATGTTGTTTCTAGTGGTTGCTTATCTTTAGATATTGCTTTAGGAGTAGGAGGATATCCTAGGGGTAGAATTATTGAAATTTATGGTCCTGAGTCTAGTGGTAAAACTACGTTTGCTTTGCAAGCAATTGCTGAGGTGCAAAAGACGGGTGGTCGTGCAGCTTTTATCGATGCTGAGCATGCTTTAGATCCTGTTTATGCGGAGAGATTAGGAGTTAATGTTGATGAATTATTACTTTCTCAACCTGATACTGGTGAGCAAGCTTTAGAGATTTGTGAAGCATTAGTTCGCAGTCAAGCAATTAGTATTGTTGTTATTGATTCTGTTGCTGCTTTAGTACCACAGGCAGAAATTGATGGAGAGATGGGAGATTCTCATGTTGGTCTTCAGGCTCGTTTGATGTCTCAGGCATTAAGAAAGCTTTCTGGTACGATTAATAAGACTAATACAATCGCTATTTTTATTAATCAGTTGCGCGAAAAAGTTGGTGTTATGTTTGGTAATCCAGAAACTACTCCAGGAGGACGTGCGTTAAAATTTTATTCTACTATCCGTCTTGATATTCGTCGTAATGAACAGTTAAAAATGGGAGATGGTGTTGTTGGTAATAAAACGACTATTAAAGTTGTTAAAAACAAAGTGGCACCTCCATTTAAGACTGCTGTTGTGGATATTATGTATGGTGAAGGAGTATCTCATGAGGGAGAAGTTATTGACTTAGGTGTAGAAGCTGGTATTGTTGAAAAAACTGGTGCTTGGTATTCTTATCAAGGTGAAAAACTAGGTCAAGGAAAAGAAAATGTTAAGTTATTACTTAAAGATAATCCAGAATTATGTCACGAAATTGAAGAAAAGGTTCGTGAGTATTACGATATCTCTTTAGATAAAAAAGAAGATGCTAAAAAAGAAAAAGAATAGTATAGTTGCTATTCTTTTTTTCATATAATACAAAGAGGTGTTGTTGTGAAGAAATTAAGTCAACTTGTTGATTGTGATTATTATGATATTGATATTTTAGGTATTACAACAGTTTCTAGGAATGTGAAGCCTGGATATCTTTTTGTTGCTACAAAGGGTTTTCATGTAGATCATTATGATTATATTACTGATGCTATTGAAAAAGGTTGCGTTGCTGTTGTTATTGATCGTGTAGGTAAGTTTAGTGTTCCTACTATTGTTGTTGATGATATTAATCAAACTTTGATTTCTATATGTGAGCAGTTTTATGATGTTACTACTCATGATTTTACTTTTATTGGTATTACTGGTACTGATGGGAAAACGACAACTGCTATGATTACTAGAAATTTGCTTAATCATTTTGTTCCTACTGCTTATTTAGGTACTAATGGTCTTTATTGTGGAGATAAAATTTTTGCTACTACCAATACAACACCTTGTGTAGAAGATTTATATTATTATTTTTCTATTGTAAAATTTTACAAATGTCAAATTATTGTTATGGAAGTGTCTAGTGAGGCTTTGCTTCATCATAGGGTTGATTCTATTATATTTGATGTTGTTGCTTATACAAACATTACCGAAGATCATTTAAATGTTCATAAAACTATTGAAAATTATAGGAATTGTAAGTTTAGATTAGCAACTCTATGTAAGAGAGAGATTCCGATTATTATTAATGGTGATGATGATAATTGTCGATTACTTAACGTAAAGCATAAGACTACTTATGGTTTTTCTAATGACAATGATGTTGTCATATCTAATGTCAAAAAATGTCGAAAACATGTCTACTTTTCTTTGCGATATTTAGGAAATATGTACTTGGTTCAAAGTCCTTTTTTAGGAAAATATAATATTTATAATGTTACCCTAGCTTTGCTTATTGTCCAAAGTGTTACTGGTTCTTTGGATAAAGCGATTAGTTTAGTATCTAATCTTCCTGTAGTTTTTGGTAGAAGAGAAGTTTTTTCTTGTGATAAGGGCTTTGATATTTTACTCGATTATGCCCATACAACAAATGGTATTTTGTCATTACTACAAAGTCTAGATAATTATTCTCATATTATTGTTGTTACGGGTGCTGCTGGTGGTAGAGAGGTGGAAAAACGTCCTGTTATTGGTGATATTTTATTTAAATATGCTGATTATATTATTTTTACGTCGGATGATCCTAGATATGAAAATCCTAAAGATATTTTTTTAGATATGTTAGGTCATCATAAGGCGGAAAATTATACTTTTATTGAGGATAGAGAAGAAGCTATTCTTCATGCATTTCAAATAGCTCAGGATGGTGATGTTGTTGCGGTTATTGGAAAAGGAAGAGATAATTATATGGCAGTATTTGATCAGAGGATTCCTTATTCTGATTATAATGTTATTTTAGATTTTTTAAAAAAAATTTAGTTTTCGACATAATTCGACACGTTTCGACAAATAATTTTGGCATAGTGTTTAATACGTAGTAAATACTATGTTACTTTGAAAGGGTGTTATTATGAATGATGAAAAAGTTAGGTTTTGTTATTATGATAGTAGTGATTCTTCCTATGTAGAAGTTTTTGGTCACATTAGTCCTATGGATTATAGAATTTTTGTTAATGATCTTTATAGTTTACGGCTTGATTCTGTTTATTCACAAAAGCAATATTTGAAGCCTTTTTATTCTACAGGGACTTTAATTAATTCTTTGAAGCCTGAAGATGGTGTTGTTGATTTATCAGAGATGCGCTCTATGTTAAGAGTAGAAAAATTTGATGATAGTAGAACTAAACATATTTTAAATTCTTATTTTAATGCAATACATATTGATGGAATTACTAAATATGCTAATAATGTGTTTAAGGCTTTAGTTAGAGAAAACTCTTCTTATATGTCTCAGTTATTACCTTCTTCTAGTTTTGAACATGAAGTTCATAGTATAGATGTAAATACTAGAGCTGTTAGGTGTACTGGTTATGATTTTATGGCTGCTAAAAGATTACAAGATTCTCTAGCGTATTCATTAGAAGATTATGAGATTACAAAACCTAAAATAAATGTAAAAGTTAGCTGATTTTTTGTCCAAGATGTCTTTTCTTGGACTTTTCTTTTTCTTGACATTACATAGAAATAAAACTACAATAGAATTAGATTTAGGTGTTTACTTAATCTAGATGGAGGGAATATATGGATAATTATTTTTTCTCCATTTTACTTGTAGTACTTGGATTACTTATAGGGCTTTTTATAGCGTTTGTTATAAACAGTATCAGAGTTAGTGCTGCTTCAAAAAAAGTTGCTGCTCTTATGGAACAAGCAAAAAAAGAGATTGAAAAAATGCGTAGAGATGCAGCGTTAGAGCAAAAAGAAGAAGCACATAAATTGAAAATGGATTTGGATAAGGAAATTCGTGAGAAAAAAGAAGAAATTAAGGAATCAGAAAGTCGTTTGTTGCAAAGGGAAGCTAGTATTGATAAACGTGACGAGTTGTATCAAAAAAGAGAGGCTTCTTTAGATGAGCGTGAAGAGAAACTTTCTGAAAGACAACTTGAAATCCAAAATGAAAAAAGTAAAGTGGATGAAATTAAGAAAGAACAATTAGATTTATTGGAACAGATTTCAGGATTTAGTAGAGAAAAAGCTAAAGATTTGGTAATGAGTCAAGTAAGAGAAAATATGAGTAAAGAAATAGC
>CALVVW010000083.1 GCA_944364005.1 uncultured Bacilli bacterium
GTTTCTCGTATGAGGGAGTTAGACATGGATATGGATGAATTAGATTGGTATATCAACCTTCGTAAGTTTGGTGGTTGCGTTCATTCTGGATTCGGTATGGGATTTGAACGTTTGTTAATCTATTTAACAGGTGTTGAAAATATACGTGATGTAATTCCTTATCCTAGAACTCCAGGAAATTGTGATTTTTAAGTTTACAGATTCGAATTTACTGTAAACTTTTTTTTAATGTGTTATAATATAGCTCAATAAGGAGGCAGTTATGACGGATTTAGAATTGCAAGAACAATTGTCTAATATTTCTTTGGAAGATATTTTTTGTATTTCTCTTGGGGAAGAAGATTTTCTTTGTCAACGTTTTGTAGTTTCTTTTTCAGAAAAATTTTATCATCAGCATCAAGAGGTTATTGATACTTTTGTTAAAGAATTTTGTAGGTGTGAGCGAGATGTTTTTCATTTTATTAAACTCGCATCTCCTTATTTTATGAGAAAAGATTTTTTAGAGATTATTCGTGATAATTCAACTTTATCTGATGTTGATTTTTATATGTGCTCTTTATCAAAAGAGGCTTATGATATTTTAAAAGAAAGTTCCAGTCTAGAACATATTGGTTCTCAGTCAGTTTGTCTTGAACTTGAACGTTGCTACGATAAGAAATTGAAGGCTGTTGTCGATAGAGAAATTTATGGATTTTTACAGGTAAAAAATATTCTTTATGATGAAGAGTTATCTATTTCTGGAGAGCTTACAGATAAGCAAGTTCAAGAAATTTGTAATTTATTAGCAAATAGAACGGTTCAGGGAAGTATTACTTTTTCTAGAATGATAGATGGTAATAAAATTAAAAAGATTATAGATTGTGTTGAAAAGTTAGAAGAAAATCAAGAAAAAAAGACTGCTTTTAATATTTATATTGAGGATAGAAATCATTTTTCTTATTTTGATTTTTGTGATGAAAAACAAAATTCTCGGATAAATGTTTTTACAAGGACAGATGAAGTTACTGATATGAATGTTTATATTCAAGTAGAAAAAGAGATAACAAAGTTATTAGGGGACTATTCTCGTTTCGCTCAGGAATTATCTCCTTTTGAAAAGCTACTTTGGATTCATCGATGTGTTTCTAGTTTTCGTCCTTATAAAAAGGAGGAAAATGAGGAAGATTGGAAAAATTCAAGAATGTTACATAAATTATTATTTACTGATGAAATTGTATGTGCTGGCTTTTCTTTTTTAGTAGCTGATCTTGGTCAACGTTTCTCTTTGCCTATTAGAGAAGAGTATTCTATGACTCAGCGAGATACTTCTACCAATTATACTCATATGAATGATATTGTGTTTTTAGATGATGATAAATATGATATTCATGGTGTTTATCTAATGGATACGACTTTTGATAATAATGAATCTAATGTTTTTATTTTTAATCATTTTCTTCTTACTCCAGAGGAATATTCTGGTCATATGAAAAAGATGTATACTTCTGGTTTTTCTTTACTTTCTATCGATGATAAAGAAAAATTTTCTGATATCATTTCTAGTCGTACAAATGAATTATTACCTCTTGTTTCCATTTTAAAATATTATTATCCTGATAATGAATTGTTTTCTGTTGCTTTTCCAGATTTGGATAGCTGGAAATCTTTCTATCTTTCTCATACAGATACTTTATTTGAATTAGCAAATGACGTTGAGGTTTCTTCTATTTCCGAAAGTCAATTTATTCAGGCAATTACGCATTTAGAACACGTAATGAATCCTGCTACTTCAGATGAGAGTTTACAAAGAAGAGTAGAGGCTACGATGGACTTTTATCATAAACGAAGTAGGGAATTGTTTGAATATGGTTATCGGAATTATTCTCCACCTCAGAAGGTCATGTGATTTTTAAGTTTACATTCATAATTGTAAACTTTTTTTATTTGTATTTTCTTTTTATCTTGTTGTGGTATACTAACTTTTGCAAAAGAGGGATGCTATGGATAAAATATATGATTACATTTTACAAAAAGAAAGCCATATTGGATTACTTCGTCCTAATCAAGAAGATGCTGTTTTAACATTAGTACATCCTGAGGATGATAGATATAAAATATTAGCAGTATGTGACGGCATGGGTGGAAAACAGTATGGTGATATTGCGGCTAATTATGTGATACAAAAATTTGGTTACTGGTTTTTAAAACATCCATCTGTAGAATTTTCTGATATCATTCATTTGAAGGAAGAAATGAAAGATTTAGTTATGGAGTGTAATCAATATTTAATTAATCAGTATGGCAAAAATCAAGTTGGAACTACGTTAACATTAGCGCTTGTTTTATTAGAAGATACTATTCTTATTCATTTAGGAGATTCTAGAGCTTATATTTATCAGAATGCATCTATTTCTCAGGTTACAGAAGATGATAGTGATGTCTGGTTATTTTATAAGTATCATCAGGTGGAAAAAGAATGGCTACGATATTTTTCTACTAGTAATATTATTCATAATTGTATTGGTATTTCTTTAGAATCTTGTAGACCTCATGTTTATGTTTTTTCTAATCAGAGTTATCAGAGTCTATTACTAACCACCGATGGTGTTACTGATTTAGTTACAGATTCTAAATTACAACATATTTTACGTGAAGAAGATGCATCTTTTGTATGTAAGAAGATTATAGAAGAAGCAATTTTTACTAATCAACATTTGTTTATTCCTTCTCGGTTGATGGAAAAAAAATTAGATCGTTATGTTGTTCCGGTACAAGGAAGGGATAATGCTAGTGCCGTCTTTTTTTCTAAAACTTAATTTTGGAATATTTTTTAAATTTTTGCTCATTCTAGTAATAGGAGGCAAATATGAAAAAAATAGGAAAAATAATTATTAGTGTTTTTGTTTTATTATTCGTTCTTGTAGGATGTAGTAATAATATGAGTACCCCGACAAATAAAGTAGAAGAGTTCCTGGGTAAATATCAATCTATGGATGAAGATGTTTTACAACAATTAGATCAAGTAATTAAAGATGATGATACCATGGATGATGATCAGAAGGCTAAATATAAAGCACTTATGGAAAAACAGTATCAAAATTTATCCTATAAAATAGAAAATGAGGACATTCAAGGTGACAGTGCTACTGTTGATGTTGAAATAGAAGTTTTAGATTATGCTACTACAGCTTCTAAAGCACAAGAATATTATAAGGAACATAAAGAAGAGATAGAAGAGAAGTATGGTGAAAAAAAAGAAGATAATGATACTAGTATAGAAGATGCAGGCGATGATGCTTTACAAGCAGTAGAAGAAAGTGCTGCTTATATTAATTATAAGTTAGAAGAGTTAGAGACTGCTAATGATACTGTTACTTATGATATGACATTTTATTTAACTAAAAAAGATGGAGAATGGATATTACAAGATATTTCTGATTTGGATAGAAAAAAGTTACATGGCTTATATGAAGGATAGATATTATATGTATCTAATTTTTTCTTGCACTGTTGATTGATATTTATTAAAATTTTTTTTGAAAATTTATGATTTCTACGATGATAATATAGAGAATCTTGAAACAGTATATGAAAAAATAATAAAAAAGTCAGAAATTGACTTTTTTTTTATTTTGTAATTTGTTATACTAGTTAATAGAATAGAGGGTGTTAGCATGATAGGTAAAATAGAAGAGATTATAGATAATAGTGTTACGATTAAGTTAGATATTGATATTAATGAGCAACCTAATTTAGTTAATTTACATGTTGTTTTTGAAGATGGTAGTGGGAAAAATGTTGTTGCAGAAATTGCTAATGTAAATCAGACTAA
>CALVVW010000084.1 GCA_944364005.1 uncultured Bacilli bacterium
TTTGGTGTTTGTGTAGAACCTGGTGCAGAATGTCCCTTTTCTACTATTTCTATTTCTATCGCCTCTAATTTTTTACCGTAGCCAACTGTTCCTGCGACTTGATCATTGGATGCCCAGTCTAACCAGCCTACCCCGCCAACATGTACTCTATAATAGATGTCATATTTATTCGCTAGATCACCAGTCAATCTAATTTTTATTGCCTCTAATGCTTTAGCTTGACCGGTAGTTCCTGCTACTTGGTTTGTTCCTACATAATTTTGCCAGCCAATCCCGCCGACATGTGCTTGATATTCAATACTTCCTGCTACAGTTCCTTGGTTGGCAATCATAATTTTTAGTGCTTCTAGCTCTTTAGACTGCCCTGTTGTTCCTCCGGTTTCTCCATTTTCTACATAATCTTGCCAACCTACTCCTCCAACATGTGCTTGATACATTACTGTGATTGGTTTAATCATGTTTGGTGTTTGTGTAGAACCTGGTGCTAGTGCTCCTTTTTCTACTAATCTAATTTCTATTGCTTCTAAGTTTTTACTATATCCTACTGTACCGGCAATCTGGTCATTTGAGGCCCAGTCTAGCCAGCCTACTCCTCCAACATGTACTCGGTAGTATATGTCATATTTGGTTGCAAGGTCACCGGTTAATTTTATTTTTATAGCTTCCATGGCTTTTGCCTGCCCTGTTGTTCCGGCAAGATTACCATTAGTAGCATAATTTTGCCAGCCTATTCCGCCGACATGCGCCTGATATTCAATACTTCCAGAAGTACCTCCTTGGCTTGTTACTTTTATTCTTATGGCCTCTAAAGCTTTTGATTCTCCGGTTGTTCCTGCTACTTTGCCAGTTCCTACATAATTTTGCCAGCCTATTCCGCCGACATGTGCTTGATATTCAATGGATGGAGCTAATCCTATATTTTTTTCTACTAATATATCTCTTTCAAATCCATTTGATTCTACTTCATTTATATCAGTTTCTTCAGCAAACACATTTGTTATACAAAACAATGATATGATAACTAGAAATATATATATACTCTTTCTTTTATTCATTTGTTGGACGCTCCTTTCTATTCATTATTGTTTTTATTTTTCCTATAATAAAGTTTAATAAAAACTTATATTGACTTGTGTGGAAATAGAAAATAGATATTATAACTGTAAATATTAAAGTTACGATGATGACATTTACTATAAATCCTATAATAGATATTGGAATATTTATCATTTCCAACGCATAGTAAGAAGCAATACCAATAATTACTAATGCAAAAACATTTAATATTTCTTTTAAATAATATTTTTTTACTGAAGAATTAAAGATATATTTATATATTAAATATGGCTTGTTCCAACATGGTAAAATGATATAACTAACTGATGTTGCAACTAATATTCCAATAATTCCATATTTTAATCCTAGAATAATTGATAACACCAAATTAAATACTGCTTGTATTAGTGTTACAAAACGGTCTTTTTTGAAAAAACCAAGTGCTTGTTTTATGACATCTAGGGATACTTGAGTTCCCATGAGATAGAAATTCAGACAAATAATAAACGTAATTAGCGTATTAAATACATAATCTTTTCCTATCCATAACGTAATAAAATAGTTAATTAATAAGAAAAATCCTACTGTACAAAGTCCATATAATATAAAGCGTACAAAGTCCATGATTTCAAATATTACTTTTTTACTTTCACCATCTGCTTTTAAGGCAAAATCTCCAAAACTAGCAGTTACTGCGGTATAGATGCTATTTATTAAGGTTCTAGTAATGGTAATAATTGAGGAATAGTTAGAATAAATTCCTACAGATACTAAGTTTACTAGTGATGATATTAAAAGATTATCTGTACAAAAAATAAGTAATTCCCCTACTTTATTAAAGAATAAGCATTTTAAATTGTCTTTTATTTCTTTCAATGTCTTTTTATCTAATTTATTTTTCGATTTAAAATCTACTTTTGGATAAGATTTTGTTATATATATATTAATAAATATTTTTTGTATTAGAGTGATTATAAATTGTACTACTAGATATAGTACAAAGCTTTTGAATTTTACTAATACAAAGATTTGTAATAAATACATTATTAACATAAATATAAAGTTAATATTGGTTAGTTTATAATTTTTTTGGTCTGATAATATTAATATTTCTTTATAGGCAACAAAGT
This sequence comes from uncultured Bacilli bacterium, assembly GCA_944364005.1. The sequence continues at coordinate 2,187 of CALVVW010000084.1, forward strand.
ATATAAAGGCTGTGTTTATTAAGTATAATAAATATATTACATATACATTATTTGCACTATAGTCTTTTACAAAAAATGGTAAAAAGGGAATAATTAATATTCCTAAAACAATAATTATGATTCCTGCTAAATAATAGAATTTCTTATAAAAATTCATTAGGGCATTAATTTTTTTTGTATCGTTTTCGCTGAGTGGTTTATATAGACTAAAACTTATAATTGTTCCAATACCTAGTTCTGTTACGGATAAGATATTTAAAATATTAGTAAATAGTCCACTTAAACCTAAGTTTTCTTCTCCTAATATTTTTATAAAGAAAGTTCTAACTACAAATAGCATGATTGTTTGAAATAATACGATAAATAAATTAGATAATACGTTATAAATACTATTTTTTGTACGCAAGATATCACCACCTACTCGCTTTTATTACTGTTTTCTGCTTTTACATAGAATTTATTGATGAATTTGGCTATTTTTTTTGGCCAAAATTTACATAACATTAAATAATCTTCTTTGGTTCGAATTCTTTCTCCTATAATTTCTGTTGTTGTTGATTCTTCATGGATTCTGTGTCCCATGAGTTTTTTTGGTATAAAAATAAAGTACCCTTTTTTCTTTGAAAGTTTATCCCAGCAATACCAGTCAATATTACATTTTAAGTCGCAAGCAAATTTTTCTTTTGGCGTATTGTTTGTTACAAATGTTACTGCTGGACAACAGATAGCGTTACCTAGTCGTAGAGCACATCTTTTTATAAATTTTCTATTACAAAGAAGCTTTAATCTCAATGGAAATAGTAATATTCTTTTTATTTTTAAGTTGGTATTTGTTTTGACCTTTTTGTTATTTCTTATTTCATAATAATCCGTAAAAAGAATTGTTGCCTTAGGATATTTTTTGTATTGCGTTATTACTTCTTCTGCGTAAGTACTATCATAAATATCATCTTGATGGGATATCGTTACTAGTTCTGAATCTACACAATTGCTTGCAAAGTCAAAGTCATAACCAATACCTTTTTTTCCTTTGTTTACTTTTATTTCTAGGTTGTATTTTTTGGCAAGCTTTGTAATGAAGTCGTTAGGTGTTGATGTTGCGATTACAACATTTGTTTTGATTGTTTGATTTAGAACTGATTTAATACATTCTTCTAATAGGTCAGACTCTTTATAGGCCAAAACAACAAAAGTATGTAATACTTTAGACATTTTTATCACCTCTACAATATACTCTAGCAAATAGTCCCATTAAATGTAATTTTTCTATGATGTGGAATATAGAAACACTTAATCTATTTTTTATAGGTTCACTCTTTATTTTTTTCGATGTAAAAGTTAGGTGTAATTTGATATTATTTTCTTTTAGCCAGTTACTTAATTTTTTATATTCTTTGATGAACTCTTTAGCAGTTGCTTTTTTACCAGAAAATAATAAATACCATACCATATATCTATAATAAAAATAGTTAATTATAGGGTCATCAAAGTTTTTTTCATTAATTTTTCTTACTTCTGTTAATAATTCGATTGGATTTACTTTCTTATTTAGTCCTTTTTGCGTTGTGTTAGATACGCTTT
>CALVVW010000085.1 GCA_944364005.1 uncultured Bacilli bacterium
CCTTATCCTTTCGGGGAGGATGATTTAGTATGAAGTGTGGATTTGTTAGTTTAGTAGGAAGACCAAATGTGGGTAAGAGTACACTACTTAATAGTTTGCTTGGTATGAAACTTGCAATTACTTCTAATGTTTCTGGTACGACTCGTAATATTATTCAGGGAATTTACAATGATTCTGATTCACAGATTATTTTTATCGATACTCCAGGTATTCATAAGCCAACACATAAACTTGGAAGTTTAATGAATAAGAAAGCATATAATCATACAGAAGGTGTCGATGTTATCTTATTTTTAGTAGATATTTATAAGGGATTTGGTAGAGGAGACGAGTTTATCTTAGATAAGATAAAAGATCATGATGTTCCTGTCTTTTTACTTTTAAATAAAGTCGATTTAATCAAAGATAAAACTGTTTTATTAGAAAGAATTAATGAGTTAAAAGACAAATATGATTTTAGTGAAATTATCCCTATTTCTGCTAGACGGAAAAATAATTTAGATAGTTTAATTACTAGTTTAAAAAAATATTTACCAGAGATGGAAAAAATTTATTCTCCAGAGGATTTAACGAATGTTTCTACGCGGTTTATTATGGCGGAGTTTGTTCGTGAGAAGGTATTAGAACTTACTAGAGATGAAATTCCACATAGTGTTACTTGTTATGTAGAAAATTATGAAGAAGATGAAGATTTAGTTCATATTCAAGTCCTTATTGTGGTCGATCGTGATAATCTTAAAAAGATTGTGATTGGTAAGAATGGTGCTATGCTAAAGGAAATAGGAAGTCGTGCTCGTCATGATATGGAAAAGTTTTTAGGTAAAAAAGTATATTTAGAGACTTATGTTAAAACTTTAAAAAACTGGCGAGATGAAGAGAAGTATTTCTTAGAACTTGGATTAAAAGAAGAAGATGAATAATTTTTGTATAAAATAAAGAATAAATCACCACTATAGAAATATAGAGGTGATTTTAATGGAAGATATTTTATGGGAATTATTTAAAAAAACAGGAGAAATTAAGTATTATCGTTTATATCAAGCTATTGCAAAGAAGAAGTGATGATTTTGAAATTAGAATGTGTTGAAGGTATTGTTTTAAGTGAGACTAATTATAGTGAGTCTAGTAAAATATTAAATGTTTTTACTAAAGAGTATGGTGTTATAGGGATTATGTCCAAGGGTTGTCGTAACATGAAGTGTAAATTGCGAGGAGTTAGTCGTAAGTTGCTATATGGTAAGTTTCATATTTATTATAAAAAAGAGGGACTTTCTACTTTGAAAGATGTGGATGTAATTCATTCTTTTTCTAAATTACTTACTGATTTGGAAAAAGTAAGTTATGCTTCTTTTTTGTTGGAGCTTACTTCACAAGTAGTTCGGGAAAATGATGATGTTGCTATACTGGAATTATTAAAAGATACTTTAGTAAAAATGGAAGAGGGACTTTCTCCAATCATACTTACAGAGATTTTAGAATTAAAACTTTTAGATTATTTAGGAGTAAAGCCTTGTATTGATTGTTGTAGTGTGTGTGGTAGCAATAAAGGTATTGTTACAGTTGATTCTAGAGCAGGTGGTTATTTGTGTCGTGAATGTTATCATAATGAACCTTTAGTCTCTGATAAAATGATTAAGTTACTTCGTATGTTTTATTATGTAGATATTAAGAGTATTTCTAAATTAGAAGTAAGAGATTCTGTAGTCTTAGAAATTAATCAGTTTTTAGATGATTATTATGATCGATATACAGGAATTTATTTAAAGAGTAAAGACTTTATAAAGCAACTTGAAAAGTTAGGGCAGGGATAGTGAATAATTTTACAGTTTGATTGTTTCATGGTATACTCTCTTTAAGTTATGCATTGAAAGGGTAATTATTTATGGAAAAACAAGAAACTAATAAAGAATTAGAATTGTTAGAAGTGGCAATGGCAGCAATAAAGTTTTTGGGACTTGAAGAAGGGTACAAAGAACCTTTTATTAGAAGATTGGATTGGGCTCATCTTGTTCAAGTAAATTTAGCAACACAGTATTGTTCTGAATTAAATTATCCATCGTATGACTATGACTTAAGTGTACATTTGTTTTTAAATCCAGAAGGTAAAATTGATAGTATTTGTGTAAATGAATTTCAGGCAAGTTATGATGATTATGTTAATGATTTGTTCGAATGGCATTTTGATGAGGTCTCTAAAAATACATATTTTAAGAAAATAGGTGCTGGTCAATTGGAAGTAACAAGTAATATTAGAGAAAGGTGTGTACATACTAATCAGGATGTAGATAAAAGGACTGAAAGTACAAAAATAGAAGTGTATGAGTTTGATGGAGATTGGAAAAATTTATCTTCCGATATGAAAAAAGTGGGTCAAGTAAGCAAAAAAATTAAAAAGTAAAGATTATGATAACATTGAAAATGATGTTAGATTAAAGTAAAAAAGCAATATGAATATAGTTCAACTAACTATTGGGTATTGCTTTTTTTTGAATTTTATGGTATAATATGCTCACATTTAAGGGGGAAGGTTATATGATAAAATTAAAAAGAGAAAGGAATTTATTTATTCTTGATGTTATAGGTTGTATTGTTTCTATGATAGCGTTATTTTTATTAATGTTTATTATGACGTTCGTAGAGACGTTTGTTATTGTGTTTGTTATAGCATTGTTTATTTATACAGTATTTCAATTATTAGGATTTTTAGATGGTGCTTTACAATTTATGAAGCAACGTAAGATTAAAAAGTATTCTGAGTCTAAGGTCGCTATTATGAAATATAATTATTTAATTTGGTAGTTTGAGAGTGCTACAATTTCTATCAATATGTTGGTGTCTGATATAAAAAATTGGCAAAATCGATATTTTGTAGTATCATCTAGCTAATTCATAAATTGAAGGGGGAAAATATATTTATGGAAAAAAGTGTTGAAATTTTTTTACAAAGTAAAGGACCTAGAGAACAGGAATTTATGGTCTTTGAGAAAATGGCAAGTGCTATTACAAAGTATGCAACTACTAATGTTATTAATGGGAAAAGAATAACTGATCCAGAAGTAATTACTGGAAGATTAAATCGATTCCTTCCAATGATTGATGAGTTGTTTGATCAATGTTCATATGTACCACAAGGTATAGTAGCAGAATCAAGTTCTTTTGTTAGACTAGGATTACAAACAGGACATTTAGTTACTGAAAATCCTATAGAAAATTGGTATACTGATTTTCCATATGGAGAACCAACTCAAGTTTATTTATATTATACTGCTCCAGAGGAATTAACTTATCAAATGCCTGATCGTTTAAAAGAAAAAAGAAATGAAATACGTCGGAGTTTAAATCTAGATGAACAAGCTACAGCTGGAAGTAGACGTTGCTAATTATTATATGATGTAATTAATTATATTAGAAATCTCAGTTATATGTATCTCTACATTTTATTGAGGTTTCTTTTTTTAGTTATGTGGTAGTTTTTTTATATTATTTTTTATGACATTTATTTGTTTTGGTAGTTTGGAAAATGTCTTGACATTGTATCAGTAGTTTTGTATATTAGTAGTAATAAGTGTGATGACCAGTGTGGAAAGCTGCGAGCAGTATAGAAATAAAGATGATTCTTCTAGAATAAGTAAG
>CALVVW010000086.1 GCA_944364005.1 uncultured Bacilli bacterium
CTTGATATTAAAGAATTAATCGAGGGATATTTTGAGGGAATTAAGAGAAGAGATGATGCTTTTTCTTATGCTGTTATTCGTCGAAGTATGTTTGATCAGGGTAAAGTTGTTGAAAATTTTGTTACTTACGAAAATAATTTTTATTATTATATGGAATGGTTAAAGCAATTATTTGGGGAGACGGAAGGAAAAAATGGAGTAGGAGTATTTCCTGTTTCTATGATTCATACGAGAGATTTGCATTCTTTAGGTCAATTTATTCAAGAAGGGAATAAAATTATATATGAGACGTTTTTTAGAATTAAAAAAATGAAGTCTTGTGATATTGACGGAAAGGATTTACATGATATGAATTTATTGGTCGAGGATAGTGTTATTTCTGCTCATGTTTCTGGAGGTGTACCTTGTATTGTTTTAGAACTTGATGAGGTGAGTCCTAGAACTTTAGGAGAAGTTTCTGCATTCTTCTTCTTAGTTGCTGCGTTTTCTGGTTATTTATTTGATGTAGATCCATTTAATCAACCAGGAGTAGAAGTATATAAAAGTGAGGTTAGATCTCGTCTGTAAGATAGAGAGAGTAGTATGAAGAATAAAAATATTTTGTTATCTATTGTATTTGGTTTGTTATTTGTCGTTATTTTAATTTTAGTTGTTTTTTCTAAAACGACAAGTTTTGACCAGGTAATCTATGATATAATAATTTCATTAAGATCACCATTTTTTGATACTTTTTTTACGACGATTACGAAGTTTGGTAATACGATTATGATTGTGCTAATAGTTTCTATGTTTATTTTAATGACTAGAAACCGGTATGGTGTCTTTTTAGCAATTTGTGCAGTGGATTCTGTTATTTTAAATACTTTGGTAAAATTGGCTGTTACTAGAGAACGACCACAGGGATTGCGATTGATTTCTCAGGGCGGGTATTCTTTTCCTAGTGGTCATGCTATGATATCTGTTTGTGTTTATGGATATCTATTGTATTTAGCGATTACTAAAATTAAAAATAAAGTATTAAAATATGGTGTATCAATTTTATTGTTTTTGGTTATTTTAAGTATAGGTGTTAGTCGTATTTATGTAGGAGTTCATTATGCTAGTGATGTTTTAGCAGGATATTTCTTAGCTTTATGTTATTTATTTTTGTTTATTGAAATTAGTAAAAAGTACATTTTAAGAAAGGGTGAGTAAAATGTATAAATTATTTGTTAGTGATTTTGATGGTACATTAATTGATTCGGATGAAGCAATTCCTCTTTCTACGATGGTTGAGATTGATCGTATACGAAAACTTGGTGTTAAATTTGTTATTGCAACAGGTAGAATTTTAAAGTCAATTTTAGAGTATAATAAAGATTTTCCTTTTTTAGATTATGTTATTTCTTGTGATGGTGCTTATGTTTATGATGTTATTAATCGAAAAACATTATACAAAAAGCCTTTAGGAGGTTCTATTATTAAGAAAATAAAAAAGTTATATTCTGATTGTGATATTTATTTCTGTACTGCTAGAGAATGGAATTTATGTAGTCATGATAGAGTTTATTCAGAGGTAAAGAAAAGAAATTCTTCTTTTGATGATTTCTATTTAGAAAATAAGGATAATATTTATAAAATAGAAGTGTATTTTAAAACTAAAAAGGAAAGAGATAGTGCTTATCAAGAATTAATTGAACTTGGTATTAAAGCTTCTTTTACTAAGATGGAAGAGAAGAAAAAGAAGTATTTGATTGAGATAGTTTCTAAAGATGTTCATAAAGCATTAGGACTTGAGAAGATTTGTAAAAAGGAACATGTTCCTTTAAATCAGGTGGTATGTGTTGGAGATAGTGATAATGATATTCCTGTTTTCTTATCTGTTGGTCAAAGTGTGGCGGTTGCGAATGCTAGTCATAAACTAAAAAAGATAGCAACTATTCAAACTAGTTCTAATGAGACTAAAGGTGTTGAGAAGGTGATAAAAAAATTATTTTAAAAATTTCACTTAATTTTCACAAATGGTAGATAATCTTTTTTTAGGAGGAAGTTATGAAAAAGAGAAAGAAGTTAAATCATGGGAAAAGAGATTGGGGCTTGGTTAAGAAAATAGGTTTGGTAGTACTGTTTTTATTAGTGATTAGTGGACTTTCTTATGGTGCGGTTGTCTTTATTCGTGGATTAAACGAAAAGATAGTAGAAAGTCAGTTGAATGATGAAGACTGGTTGTCTAGTAATGTGAGGTTAGTCAAGAATGGTAGTTTAGGTAAAAATATTTATTCTGTAAGTAAACCTGATGCGGTAGAAGTATTCGATATGGTTTATCAAGATGTTATTCAAGATAAGTTGGATGTGTTACTTGAAGATGAGTATTCTTTTGATGATCCATTAATGATTTATAATCTTTATGGAACCAATACGTTAGGACTTAATTTATATTTTACTACTGATCAAGAGAGTGAAGTATCTTATACTATTCATGTTGATGATAAAGATATTAAAGATTTTTCTAGGACTTTATCTAATGGGGAAGAAGGAAATCTTACTAAAAAGCATGCTTATCAGTTAATTGGATTGATTGCAGGAGAAAAAAATAACGTTACGTTAACTTTAAAAGATAAAGATGGAAAAACAATCGATACTAAAGAGTTTACCGTTGATTTATCTGATGTTGTTGTTAATGGAGAAAAAAAGTTAAAAGTAACAGAAGGGGATAGTAAAGAAGAACTTACTAATGGATTATATACGATGCTTGGTAATGATTCTGATGGTCAAGATTATTTAGCGTTATATGATAATGATGGAATTTTAAGAATGGAAACGGAAATTATTGGTTATCGTGCTCATCGTATTTTATTTAGAAATGGTAAGATGTATTATTCTGTATCACAAACTAGAATAGCTGAGGTGAATCCATTAGGACAAGTTACAGAGATTTATCGTACTGGACATTATTATCTACATCATGATTATGTATTTGATGATGATGGAAATTTAATTGTATTAGCAAATAATACGAAAAAGGATACGGAAGAAGATTGTATTATTAAGATTGATTTAGATACGAAAGCAGTCACAGAAGTTATTGATTTTGAAGATATGTTTCACTCTTATGTAGAAACTTGCGAGTTAGATGATTCTAACTTTAGGGATGAGGGTGAAGATGGTCTAGACTGGTTGCATTTAAACTCTATTGTATGGTTAGAAGGTGGAGATGTATTATTAAGTAGTCGTGAGACTAGTTCTATTCTTAGAGTTAATAATATAGAAGAAGATCCTGAACTTGTATATATTCTTTCTGATAAGAAAATTTGGGAAGATACAGAGTTTAGTAAATATGTATATGATAAAAAAGGTGACTTTAAGATTCAAGCTGGACAACATAGTTTAAATTATGAAGGAACATCTACAGATGGAGTTTACTATATTACTTTCTTTGATAATAATTATGGTAAGTCTAATTCTCAACCAGATTTTGATTATTCAGAA
>CALVVW010000087.1 GCA_944364005.1 uncultured Bacilli bacterium
CAAAGAGATATTATACAATATATATCGGAATCTTTTTTATTAATGATAAGGTATCTTTTTAAAAAAGGATTAACAGGTAAACCGACAAAAATTGACAAGTTTTGTGAAATGGTCTACAATAGTATTATTACAAAAACAATGAGGTGAACTAATTTGAAAAGAGGAAAACTAATCAGCTCAGTTTTAGCAACTCTTGGAATAGTAATGATATCAATTGGATTAGTAATACAAAAAGAAGATATTACTACTTTACAAAAACAAAAGGCTATTGTAACCAAAAATAGTAAAGTAGAGTTAAAAAATATGGCAACATCTGCCAATACGATTATAAATGAAAAGGAAGAAGAAAATACTCAAGAATTAATAGCAATTGACATGGAAATAGCTCCAGCATCAGTAATAGTACCACCTAGAATAGAAGTATATGAAGGTATGACAATAGATGAATTGGCAGCCAAACTAAATCGTAATTTAGGAGATGGCTATATTGCTGGTAAGGGCTATTTAATTGCTAGTCAATGTATTGAAAAAGGAGTAGACCCTTATGTTGCAGTAGCAATCATGTTACATGAAACAGGGTGCAAACATAATTGCTCTTCTTTAGTAAAGACTTGCAATAATGTAGGAGGACAAAAAGGTGCTCCAGGATGTAATGGAGGCTCTTATAAAGCTTATGCAACCCTAGATGAAGGAATTATTGGTTTTATAAATAATCTGTATAAAAACTATTATTCCAAGGGATTAAATACCATAGAATCAATAGCACCTAGGTATGCTGCAAGTCAAGCCTGGCCAGGTAAAATAAGAAGTTATGTAGAACAAATCAGAGCAAACTAGAAAAAATAGTTTGCTTTTTCTTTTGATTGAAAAAAAGAATATAATAAGTTATACTAATACTAAGATAGGAGGATAGTTTATGAACGAAATATTATTAGTAATTGCTATTCTTCCAGTAATATTATTAGGAATGTATATATATAAAAAGGATAAACACAAAGAACCTAAATCATTATTAGTAAAACTTTTTGTATCAGGAATTATATCTACGTTTATGGTCGTAATAGTCTCACTTATAGCAACATTCATTTTTCCATTTTTAAATGAAAATCACACAACAATGACAGCAATAGAATTCTTTATCTATATCTTTATTTTTATTGCTCTATTAGAGGAAGTCTGTAAATGGCTTATGTCCTATTATATAGGATATAAAAGTAGAGAATTTGATGAGTTTTATGATATAGTAGTATATGCAGTATTTGTTGCTTTAGGATTTGCAGCATTTGAAAATATTCTGTATGTATTTGATTTACAAAGTATACAGGTAGGAATATATAGAGGGCTTCTTGCTATACCTGGTCATGTATGTGATGGTATTGCCATGGGATATTATCTAAGTCTTGCTAAATATCATGAACAAAAAGGTAATAAAAAAGAAGAAAAAACAAACAAAATAAAAAGTATTTTAATACCGACACTATATCATGGAATTTATGATTATTGTTGTCTATCAGAATCTAATATTATCTTAATAACATTTATTATTTTTATTATTTTCTTATACACAACCTCATTTAAAAAAATCAAATTATTATCAAATGAAGAGATAACTATAAAAAGTGAAAATAATTATTGTCCAAATTGCGGAACAAAAATAGAAGATAAATATTGTCCTAACTGTGGCAAAAAATGTGACTAAAAAACTAGCAACTCTATTGCTAGTTTATTTATATTTATAATGTTTTGCTTTTTCCATAGAAATATTTAAAATGATACCAATAATAACCATATAAGAAAGAAGACTAGAACCACCATAAGAAATAAATGGTAAAGTAATACCAGTAATAGGGAACAGTCCTACTGTCATACCAATATTTTGTACTTGTTGAAATAAAAGCATTCCTACAATTCCTGCTAGTATATATTTATCAGTATCTACTAATTTCCTTTTAGCAAGCATGATAATTTGTATATCAAAATAAATAATAACGCCTAACAAAAGGATAACACCTAAGAAGCCAAAATTAGAAGCAAAAACAGCAAAGATAAAATCAGTAGATGATTCTGGAAAATAAATAGGTGTCTGATTAAAACCATGTCCAAAAAATCCTGCTGATCCAATCGCTGCTAAAGCATTTTCTAACTGTAGACCAGTACCATCCCTCCAAGAAAAAATTCGGTCAAAGCGATAAAATAAATCAGTACCAAATAAATCAATAAATAAATCTTGTTTAAAAAAATAAATTCCAAAAATTACTGCTAGTATGGAAGCAACAACACCAAAGGCAATTAAGAACCATCGCATACGAATACCAGATGCAAACATCATACAAAAATAAATAATAAAATAAATAATAACAGCACCAGTATCAGGTTGTAGGAAAGTAAGAATAGAAGGAATTAACACGATTCCTAAAGTCTTTAAAATAAAAAGGAACTCTTGTTTAAGATCTGGATTTTTATAATCACTTCTAAAATTATGAATCATAGTAGCGAGCATCAACATTATAAATATCTTCATAAACTCACTAGGCTGAATACTACCAACACCAGGAATCGTAAACCAACACTTACTATTATTAACCGGTTCAGCAAATAATAATAATCCCAGTAATAATATATTTCCAAAGATATATAAAAAGACTGTATGTCGATACAAATATTCATTTTTCATATGAATTAAAAATGCAACTAAACCAGCACCTATCAAATACCATAAACCTTGTTTCAATGCTAAATTACCAAGTTCACTAGAAGTATAAGTTAAAGCGCTATAAATAGTAATAATACTAATTACTGCCATAATACAAATAGGAATTAATATTTTTTTGTTTAATTTTCTTATTGTCATAGTATCGTATCTCCTCGCTATATATTATACCAAAAATGTGCAAATTTTATATCAGAAAATCATAAAATATCAAAAAGGAGAGATATAAAAATGAAAAAATTACCAGAATTATATAAAAATAATAATATAAAACCAATAGATAATAATAAAAAGGTATATTATATGAAAAATGAAGATATGAGAAAAGCAAGCAATACTTCAGTAGAAGAAGAGCTAGATAATATTTTTCATGGCCTAGGATATTCTTATAATATTCCAGTAGAATTAGTAACAACAAAGAAAACATATCATACGAGTCTTGTAACCAAAACCAAAGAAAATGTAGTAACAATAGATAATATAATTATTCCTATTTCAGAAATTATTAGTATTACAAAAAAATAAACCGCAAGAAGCGAGACTGCTGAAAAAGTAGTCAAAAATAAAACTGATATGTAGAAAATAATTCTATTTATCAGTTTTTTCTTAATTTG
>CALVVW010000088.1 GCA_944364005.1 uncultured Bacilli bacterium
TGTTGTCCTGGTGCATATGGACGACGAGCTAAATCTTTACCATTTTCTAATGTAGAAAAGTTTAATCTTCTTGATTTCTTATAAGCTGGTCCAGTATATCTTGCCATTTTTAATACTCCTTTCTATTAATCTAAATACAAAGGATGCCTATTCCTCATTATAGGGAGTTTACATTCATAATTTCGCTAGGGCAGTCCTAGTTACTTTTAACCTTTCGTAGTAAACACATTATAACTTATAATAAGCACTGCCATGTACTTGCACTAATAATTATACACAAAAAAATTAATATGTCAAATAAATATATGAAATATAAGAGAAATTTATGCAGAAAGCTTAGTGTTCGCTTGTTTTGTAAGCTTGCTTATTGTATAATTTTAATAGGAACATTAGTTGTGAGTGTTGTCCTCCAATCTTGAGAAAGAAAGGAGGGATACAATGAAGAAAAGAACTTTTATAATAAAAGTCCTTCGTCTTATTGAATCAATTTTATTACTCCTTACCATATTGGTAATAGCAATAAAAATATGACACTCTTTCATCTCTGATTGAGTGTCAATCCTAAATTGTTTAGAGGCGACATTCACTTGCAGAAATTAATGTTCCTCTTTTTTTATTTTATGCAACTATCTCTTGCATATACATAATACCATATTCTTTATTGATTGTCAAAGTTATTGTCTTGTTAATTTTTCGTAGGCTTCAGGTAATTGTTGATAAACATCTCCCAATGGTTCTTTATTTAGTAAGTTATTTGGGTTATAATTGTAAAATTCATCAAATAATCCTTTTATATTATAAGTGGATTCATACATATGGGATTTTAATATTGCATCTAGTTTATCAATTTGTTTTAAAAGAATGGCTTCTTTTGTGTTTTGACTTTCAAATTCTAGCCATAAAGATAAGTAATGTTCTTTTATTTCAGGTGATAGAACAGATAGAATTTCTGTTACTGCGGCTAGTTCTTTTTCATACTTGCTTTGTTTGTCTTTCGCGGTTTTTATTTCTGTTGTTGAAATGTCACCAATTTTAATTTCACCTAAATCATGGATGAAAGCCATTTCTAATAGTTTGGTTAAATCTATTTCTTTTAAATTTAGTTCACGAGTGATTAGAGATGCTAACATTCCTACTTTTAAAGTGTGATCAGATACAGATTCGAGTCTTTTTGCTGGGACATTACTTTGTATCCATCCTGTTCTGATAATTTGTTCTAGTTCATTATATTTTTCGTAGAATCTAATTATTTCTAATGTTTTATCCATTTTTTTCCTTCTTTCTAATTTGATTATATCAAAGGCTAAGGTATTTAGTCAAATATTGATTATTTTTTGTCGAAAATTGTTGATAAAAACAAATGTTCGAAAAATGCTTGACAAATGAAATTTTATATATTAAAATGATAGTGTACTTAGAAAGGAATAAACAATATGAAACAAGTCAAAGATGAAAAGAATAAAGATAAAGCACTTGAACAAGTTTTAGCAGATATTGAAAAACAGTTTGGTGCTGGGGCTATTATGAAACTAGGAAGTGATGAGCATACAAAGATTGATGTTACTAGTAGTGGTTCACTAGCTTTAGATATTGCACTTGGTGTTGGAGGATTTCCAAAGGGAAGGATTATCGAAATATATGGGCCTGAATCTTCTGGTAAGACTACAATTGCTTTACAAGCCATTGCTGAGGTTCAAAAAGCAGGTGGTAGAGCAGCCTTCATTGATGCTGAGCATGCACTAGATCCTGTTTATGCTAAGGCACTTGGTGTTGATATTAATGAACTATTACTTTCTCAACCAGATACAGGAGAGCAAGCATTAGAAATATGTGAAGCATTAGTTAGAAGTGAAGCAGTTAATATTGTAGTTATAGATTCGGTTGCTGCTTTAGTTCCTCAAGCCGAAATTGATGGAGAAATGGGAGACTCTCATGTTGGTTTACAAGCTAGACTTATGTCTCAAGCTTTAAGAAAATTATCTGGGACAATTAATAAGACAAAGACAACAGCAATATTTATTAATCAGTTAAGAGAAAAAGTTGGCGTTATGTTTGGTAATCCTGAAACTACTCCAGGGGGAAGAGCATTAAAATTTTATGCGACGATTAGACTTGATATAAGAAGAGCAGAACAAATTAAACAAGGTGAACAAATTGTTGGTAATAAGACAAATATAAAGGTTGTTAAAAATAAAGTTGCTCCTCCATTTAAGACTGCTACAGTTGATATCATGTATGGTGAAGGTGTATCAAGAGAAGGAGAAATTATTGATATTGCTGCTAGTTTAGATATCCTAGATAAAAGTGGTGCTTGGTATTCTTATAATGGCGAGAAAATTGGCCAAGGAAAAGAAAATGTTAAGATTTATTTAAAAGAACATCCTGAGTTACGTGATGAATTAGAGGAGAAAGTGCGGGAGCATTATGGATTTGGTGCTGTAAAGAAAGATAATATTAAAGAAAAAAGTGAAGAAGAATAAAAATCAGGGAGGTTTTGGATGACTTTAGAATTAGAGAAATATCAAGAAAAAATTTTTGAAGATATTAAACATATTGATGAATTTGGTAATGAGTATTGGGAAGCTAGAGAATTACAAAAAATATTGGGTTATAAAGAGTGGAGATTGTTTGCTAATGTAATTGAAAAGGCTCAGGTAGCTTGTTCAAGAAGCAATAATAATATTAGTTCCCATTTTGGGGTTTACTCCAAAATCGTAGTTGCTGGCAAAACTACAAAACCAATTATTGATTATAAATTATCACGCTATGCTTGTTATTTGATAGTACAAAATGCAAACCCTAAATTTAGTGCTGTTGCTTTAGGACAAACTTATTTTGCTATTCAGACTAGAAAAATGGAACTCACAGAAGAAGAGTATAATAGATTAGATGAAGATCAAAAAAGATTATATCGAAGACGTCAGACAAGAGATGGTAATAAGGTTTTATATAAAATTGCTAGGGAAAAAGGTGTAAAAAACTTTGATCGTTTTACTAATGCAGGATATAAAGGATTATATAATGGTGAGACAGCGAATGATATTGCTAAGAGAAAAGGACTTAGATATCGTGAGGATATTTTAGATAATATGGGAAGTGCAGAACTTGGAGCTAATGTATTTAGAATTACCCAAACAGAAGCGTTATTAGAAAAACAAGAAACACCTAGTGAGGGAGTTGCTACTGATACACATTATAGAGTTGGTAAAGCTATTCGGGAGACAATAGAAAAACTTGGTGGTACTATGCCAGAAGATTTACCTACACCTAAGAAGTCGATTAAAGAGCTTGAAAATGAAAAAAGAAATAAA
>CALVVW010000089.1 GCA_944364005.1 uncultured Bacilli bacterium
ATCATACGACGCATAATAGTAATACAATAGTTAGGATGACAGTTTTTATAAATTTCTTCTTGAATTTTTGTAAAATTAACAATATGCAAATGAATCTCATCACTATATTTGGCTAATTTTTTAGAAAGTTCTACAACTTTATTTCTAGCATCTAAACTAGTATGAGGAATAGCTTCAAAATAAACACAGTCAATAGGAATTCCACGCTTCATTGCTAAATAACCAGCAACAGGGGAATCAATACCACCAGATAACATCAACATTCCTTTAGGTTGACTACCAATAGGATAACCACCACAACCGTGATATTCATTAAAATAAATATAACTATGCCCTTCTCTAACTTCTACTTTAATAAATAATTCAGGGTGATGTACATCAACAGAAACTCCATCTTTATTTTTTAAAACGACACCACCAAGAATACGATTCATCTCTTGACTATGAACTGAAAAGCTCTTATCACTTCTTTTTGTTTCCACTTTAAAAGTAGAAAAAGAAATATCCTGAACTAGCTGGCAAACCATATCTTTAATAGCATCAATATTAGTATCGACAATATACGCAACATGATACATATGAATACCAAAAACACAATCTAGTTTTTCTTTAATAAAATCAAAGTCAGAATCTAAAAATTCAATATACATACGACTACGATCCTTATAAATGGTAACATCATATTTTTTTAATTTATTTTTAATATTTTGATAAAGGGTTCGAATAAAAAAATTACGATTTCCCTTTTTAGTAGTAAGTTCACCATATTTAATTAAAATAACTCTCTTCATCAAATCACCTCAACATCTCTACATATTTTACCAAAAGAAAAGAATTAAGTAAACTTAATTCGATAAGCAAAATGATACTTTCTGAACTAAATATACAAATGACTATATACTGCCAAAAATAAAAAGAAGAAAATACTTCCTTCTAATTACTCACTTTTTTTACATAACGATACATAGTCTTTGTTTGTATTGCTACGTCTTGTGAAACTTCATCAATATCTACATAGTCTGTACCATTCTTTTTATTATACTCATACAAAAAAATATCTTGTTCTAACCATTCATCAAATACATCCTGTCCATCAACTTGATAATTATAAAAAACAGTTTCTTGATTATCATTTTTATGTTTTTTTGAAGACCATTCTGTTTTTTGATAAACATCATATTTTTTATCTGTAACATCTTGATTGTACACTAAATAATTACCACATTCTAACGTAACAAATTTCTTATTTCCTTGTATTTCAACTTTAGACAAATAATTATCGCAAAATTTATCTCCCTGAAAAGGATTTTTTACATTAGAATATAATTTAGAATCAACAAGTTCCTGTAAATAATAAACACTTTTGCTATCATCTGCAAAAGACAAATTAGAAACACTCAAACCAAACATTTTAGCGTTATATCTAATAACTTTATACTTCTCTTTATAATCTGTTTTAAATACATAAGCAAGAGCAACCACAACTATAATAAGTAACATCACACAAACAGTAAGCATCTCATAAGCACCAAAACCATTATTTCTTTTATTTATCATAAATCGCCAACAACTTTCTATAAATATTTTCATCCACTACGGAAACTGCTTTAATCGATGTATCCAACGCTTTTTTATACTCCCCTTTAAAAAACAACAATTCTGCATCACCTAATCCTGAATCAACTTCGTCAAAACTAGCACGATATCGATTACCAAATACAATTGCCATCTCAGCCAGTTGAGCAGTCTTAATCATTTCATTAGTAGTATTATATAATTTTAAAACCAAATCTCTAGCAGTATCAACTCTTGTATTAAGTGTTTTTATAACGATAGGTTTTCTCTCCAATTCTTTAATAACTTCAGCGATGGCTTCATTTGCTTCTGATAATTGAACAAAATAATTATTAGTAATAATAGGTAATTTATAACTACGCATTTTTTCTTTACATTGCTTTAAGAAAACTTGTATTTCTTCTAATTGCTCTCTAGCACGTACTTCATCATCATACATATTTCCAAGAGATTTTAAAGCCTGATCTAAATCATCTTCCATCTGTTTCAATCGTACTGTCAAATCTTCAATTTCTTTATGCAACATAGAATAAGGTGTAGATTTAGCATCTACTTTGGCAAGTAACTTTTTATAATCATCATTAATTACTACTAAAATTTTATTAACCTCATGAATAGTCTCTACATCTTTATCATTCAAATCATACATACTTTTGATATCATCAAGTTGATTATATACTTCTTGCACTACTTTATTAGTTTTAGCAAGTTTTTTAGAAAAATCAGACTCCATTTCCTCATATACTTTTCTAGATAACCGCTCTTTTTCAAAATCAACAAATAAGGAATCAAAATACTCAAGCATAGTTTTTAATTCAAACATACAATCTTCCAAATTAAGAACCCTAATTTTATCTAAAATATGATCAATATTTTTCTGAGATTCTTCTAAATTATAATCAATATTTAAATAATCTAAAGGATATTCCTGCTTTACCATATCATCATTTAATTCTTTGACTTCTTTCATTCTAGCAGGAATAATTTGCTTAGCCATTAATAATAAATCTGGAACTTCTTTAATAACAATACTAATATGATCAATCATAGTATCTAAAGCTTTTACAATATGCACAACTTCATTATACTCATTTTTTTCCATCACTTTTTCAAAATCTAAAAATCTACGCTCTATATTTTCAAGTTGTAACTCTATAGCTTCTTGCATCTCATCATACATCTGTTTATGATTCTGAAATTCCTTATTAAGTTCACGATACTTAGTTTTTAATTTAATAACGATAGCACGATATTTTTCTTCACTTAATGTAATCTCTTTAATTTCATCTAATAAGTAATCAGCAGATTCACGTGCTTTATAAATTTCTAACTCCGCTTTTGCAAGACGATATAGACACGTTTTATAGTCTCTTTTATCTATATAAATATCTAAATCAATAAGCATGTCATCAATCTGAGCTAATTTCTTTTCTCGCAAATCATCAAATTTTTCTTGCCAATCATTATACTTTTCTTCCATCTTATCATTTTTTATAATTGGCTCCACCTTAGATAATTCCAAAGAAACCGGAGTACTAGCAACCATATTTTTAGCAACTTCTAACTCTTTTACTTTCTTACGATAACGACTCGTAATACCACGACGAATAAAGTGAAGTGCAACAATTACAATAATAATACAAATAACTAAAT
>CALVVW010000090.1 GCA_944364005.1 uncultured Bacilli bacterium
CTGATAATTATTAGGACTAAGAATAATAGTATTTACTTTTTTTAATACTTCCAAATGACTTTTAAAAATACCTATCATACTTCTTCCACCCAGTCCAGAAATAATAATAGTATCAACATCATCACTATAAGTATCCAGTCCATTTCCTAGACGACATTCTATCTTATCTTCTAAGTGATATTTTTTTATATTTTCTCTCGCATGATTTAATGGTCCTTCTTTAACATCACTAGCAATGGCTTTAATATTTTCTCCCCGTTGTACCAGATAAATGTCTAAAAAAGCATGATCACATCCAACATCTAAACAAAAGGAATTAGCTTCCACTAAATCCCCTATTTTTTTTAATCTATCATTAATTTTCATTAATCAGTCAAAAAATCCTTTAATTTTCTAGAACGAGATGGATGTCTCAATTTACGTAACGCTTTTGCTTCAATTTGACGAATTCTCTCACGCGTAACACCAAAGATTTGACCAACTTCTTCTAAGGTACGACATTGTCCATCATCAAGTCCAAAGCGAAGACGTAATACTTTTTCTTCACGATCAGTAAGAGTTCCTAATACCCCTTGAAGTTCTTCCTTTAACATTTCAATGGTTGCATACTCTTCAGGTCCCATGGTTCTCTCATCTTTAATAAAGTCTCCTAAATGAGAATCATCTTCTTCTCCAATTGGTGTCTCTAAAGAAACAGGATCTTGAGAAATCTTATATACTTCACGAACTTTATCAATAGAAATTCCTAACTTTTTAGCAATTTCTTCGTCAGTTGGTTCTCTATTTAAATCTTGTGTTAATTGACGTTGTACACGAGCAAGTTTATTAATAGTCTCTACCATATGAACAGGAACACGAATTGTTCTTGCTTGATCAGCGATGGCACGAGTAATTGCTTGACGAATCCACCAAGTAGCATAAGTAGAAAACTTATATCCTTTCGTAGGGTCAAACTTATCTACTGCCTTCATTAATCCAATATTACCTTCTTGAATTAAATCTAAAAATAACATTCCACGTCCTACATATCTTTTCGCAATACTAACAACCAAACGTAAATTAGATTCAGCAAGCATTCTCTTTGCTTCCTCATCTCCTTCTTCAGCACGTTTAGCATACTCAAATTCTTCATCTGAAGTAAGTAAGTTAATACGACCAATCTCTTTTAAATACATACGAACGGGATCATTAATTTTAACATCTTTAGATAATGTTAAATCCTCTACGTGTACTTCTTCTGTAATCTCTTCCCCAGAAGCATCATCACTACCATCTTCTGAAACAATATCAATCTCTGCTTCCATTAAAGCATTATAAAGATCATCTAAAGTATCACTATCAACATCTAATCCCTTTAATTCATCTGCCAATTGCTCATATGTAATAAAACCTTGTTTTTTACCTAACGCTAGTAATTTCTCTTTTCTCTCATCAATTGTCTTAATTTCTCCAACCATTCTATTTATCTCCTATCCGTAACTTCCGAATTTTCTCTGCTATTTTCGCTTGCTCTATAGGATCTACTTCCTTCTGTAATGATTTCGTAAGTCTCTTAATCTCTTGAGTGCGACTATATTCTCGAATCACTCCAAAATATTCAAACAAATCATCCTTCGTGGTAGATTCTCTATAATTAGAAGCTAAAATATCATTAAGAAAATTTACAACTTCTTCTTTATCTTGAACATAAGTATAAAAGTCTGGAATATTAATATTTCCATAAGTGGTATAATAGTAAACAATTTCACTAGCTAATAGTCTACTCTCTTCATTAGGAAAGATAAATCTTTCTTTTTCAAATTGACTAATTACCCAGTCATTATTTAACATAAAATAAAGTATCTGTTCCATAGCCTTTTCATACTTTGTTTTTTTCTTTTTTTGATATGTAACTACTACTTTTGGTGTCTTTGGTTTTGGTTTTTCTATTTCACGAAAACGCATTTCCAGTGTATTATAACTCAAATCAAATTCTTTTGCAAGTTTTTTTAACATTATTTCTATTCGAATCGGATCGTGTACTTTCGCAGCTTCGACCAAAACTTGATTAATATATTTAGCTGTTTCTTCTTCGCTTCGAAAATCTACCGTCTCTTTTAATTTACGAAGTTTAAAATCATTAAAAGTAATAGCACTATCCAACAGACCTAAAAACTTATCTTTACCTTGATTTAATATAAAGCTATCAGGATCATCTGGATTAGGAAGTACCAGTACCTTAGGTTCTAATCCTTCTTCCAGTAACATATCACCAATAGAAAGTGTTGCATGTACTCCTGGATCATCACCATCTAAACATAAAATAATATTATTAGAAAGTCTTTTAAGTAACTGTAATTGTTCATGAGTAAGAGCCGTTCCCATTAAAGCAACCGTATTACGAACACCAATCGTACTAGCTCTAATGACATCCATGAATCCTTCCATAACAATAACTGATTTTTTTAACCTGCACTCTTCTTTTGCAATATGATAATGATATAGTAATTGACCTTTCTTAAAGATTGGTGTCTCCTTCGTATTCAAATATTTATTTAAGCCATTATCTTTATATATTCTACCACTAAATCCAACAACTCTACCAGTAAGGTCATATAGTGGAAACATAATTCTATCAATATAAACATCTCTAGCATCACTAGATAAACCTATCTGATTTAAACTAGCCAAATCATATTTTTTACTAATAAGTAACTTCGTCAAATCATCACTAGTATCTAGAGAAAGTCCAATTTCAAATTCTTTAATCACACTATCATCAATATTACGTTTTGCTAGATAATTTCTAGCATTCACTCCTGCCTTGGACAATAAATTGTTTTGAAAGTATTTTAAAGAAAAAGAATAAGCCTCATAAAAAGGATCAAACTTAGTATTTTTTTTAGCAATATGAATAGAAGAAACATCAACGCCTACTTTTTCTCCTAAATATCGGAGAGTCTCTCTAAAATCCATATGCTCATAATTCATTAAAAACGTAAAAACATTTCCTGTCGCATGACAAGAAAAGCAAGTATAAATTTGCTTTTCGCGAGACACACACATCGAAGGATTGGAATCATCATGAAAAGGACAAACACCAAAGAAATTTTTTCCTCTCGCAACTAAAGGAATTCTCTCACCTATAATGTCAACAATATCACACTTACTACGTATCTCATTCGCAAGTTCATTATTCATTGACACCACTCCTATAAAACATTACTAATTATATCACATTTTCTT
>CALVVW010000091.1 GCA_944364005.1 uncultured Bacilli bacterium
TTTCTACCTATAATATTGACTAAATTGAAAGGACTATCATATGAATAAGAAAAAATTACAACAATATATAAAACCATTACTGTTAACAATGACACTAGGTACTGGTCTATTAGGAGAGTATAAAATAGCATCTGATATTTTAGCATCTCAGCATCAGCAAAAAATGCAAGAAGAACTAGAAAAACAAGAAGATGCTGCTTTTGAAGAACTACTACCAGATCAAGAATTAGAACTATCTAAAGAAGCAGAAGAGGCGATTAATGAAATTAGTAGACAAGTAAACTATACTCCATATCTAGAAGCTCTAAATATTAACAAAGCTACATTCCTATTAAGTTATGCTAATACAGAGGATACTACATCACATACATATACAGCACTATATGATAGTAGTACAGATAGTATTGATTGGGAAAAAGCAATAGACTATATTTATGTAAATAGTATGATAAAAGCTGATGAAGAAGAGAATACTTATGCACCAGCAAAAAGTGAAATCACAGAATATGTATCTTTCCTTCAAGAAGCCTATAATCAAATAAAATCAGATTTTACTAAATATGACACCAAAAAGTTAGCCTGTAAGTTAGAATATTTTGCTATTTTAAAATCATCTACACAAGAAACCTCTACTACTACAGCAACAACAAATAATTCAGAAATCATCTTAAATCCTGTATATAATATATTGTCAGAAAAACTAAGAGAAGACACGATAAAGCATGAGGGACTTCATTTAGCAGTATGTGATTGTATCGATAGCAAGAGAGGAGTTCTTTTTGGTACATCAATACTATCGATACCAGCACCAAGAGTAAAAGAAGATTTATTTATGACCGAAAGATATCATTGGAGATTTATCGAAGAAGGATACACAGCACTTTATTCGAAAGAAATGACAAAGGGACTCCAAGAAAGTTATAATACTTATGATGAAGCAATTGACTTGTTACAAGCGATACTTGCATTAAATGAAAATTATCAAGTAGATGATATACTAAAACAAATGATATATCAAGAACCAGTAGAATTTATTAAAAACTTTCCAGTCTACGGACAAGATGAAGAAAAATTCATGCTAGACAATTTAAAGGCATTAAAGGGATTAGACATTTTAGTAGGTGCAAATGAACAGTGGATAAACTATCTAGACAGCAACTATCCAAAGTTAGATTATACAAATGAAGCACAGTTTGAAATGAGTCAGGCAATACATAAACAATTTGCTAAAATATATTTTAATAACTTAATTGTTTTAAACGAACAACACCCGGAAATGACAGTAGAAGATAATACAGCATTTTTAGATTTATTTTTTAAACTCATGAATAATATTGTAATTGATAGTAGTTTAGTAGAAGAAAACACTACACTTCGCAAGATGATCGAAGCACAAAATATAGAAGTAAAACCACTATCTCAAATTCAAGTAAATTATAATCAGGAATTAGTACCAGCTTTTCCAGAGACAACTTTTTTAGACTATAGAAACATTTATATAGAATATTTAGCTAAACGATATCAAAAACCAGTAGAAGAACTAAAACAAGAAATGCTATCAGGAGAACCAATGAAAAATGATTATCAGTTTCCAGAAATTTTAGGACCAGAAAAGAAAGAATTTTATCAATTCTTATATGATGACAACAGAAAAATAGAAGATTCTTATCCTAGAACTTTAGTAAAACAAAAATAATAGTTTTTTTTCATATATATTTCACACTTCATTGTTATAGTAATATAAAGGAGGAAAACTATGAAAAAAATAGGAATCATAGGAGGAATGAGTTATGAATCTTCTATTCACTACTATGAAAGAATTAATGATGGAGTAAATAAAAAATTAGGAGGTCTTACTTGTGCAGAAATGATTATTTATAATGTTAATTTTGCACCCATCAGAGAAAAGATGCTAAAAAATGACTGGGAAGGTATCAAAAACAGTTTAATACCTGTTGCGAAAACATTGGAAAAATCAGGAGTAGATGCCATTGCCATTGCAACGAATACCATTCATAAAATAGCAGATGACCTAGAAAAAGAACTATCTATTCCTTTAATTCATATTGCCGATTGTGTAAGTCAAAAATGCCTACATGATAAGAAAAAGAAAATCGGACTACTTGGAACAAAATATACGATGGAAGAGGATTTCTTAAAAGATAGATTAAAAAAGAATGGTCTAGAAATAGTAATTCCTAAAGATAAAGAGGAAATAGAAGAAATTAATCGTATTATTTTTGATGAATTGTGTAAAGGAGAAATAAAGGAAACATCGAAAAAATACTATATTGATTGTATAAATCATATGATGAAAAAGGATGGTATCGAAGGCGTTATTTTAGGTTGTACAGAAATAGAAATGTTAATTAAACAAGAAGATATTACTATTCCAGTATACGATACTACACAAGCACATATTGATTCTTTAGTAGACTATATCACAGAAGAAAGAGCATAATCTTTCTTTTTTTCTTCTAAAAATATGTTAGAATAAAAGAAAAGGAGAGTTTTTATGGAAATAATTAATGATTATACGAAGGACGGGTTACGTTTACCGATGATTCATTATGAAAGCAAAAGTAAAGACTATTGTATTGTATTTGTACACGGAATGAGTGGAGATATTTTAATCAATACTTTTGCACAGACCTGGGCCAAACAAGCTATTAAAAACGATATTGGATTTTTATTTGGTCATACCAGAGGGTATTCTTATATGAATGATATTATTTGTAAAAATAAAGAAATAAAAAGATACGGCACTACGTATGAAGTGTTTGATGAATGCTTAGAAGATATTGATTTATTTATAAAAACTGTCAAAACTTTAGGATATAAAAAGATAATTTTAATAGGTCATAGTTTAGGTTGCAATAAAGTAATTTATTATTTGTCAAAAAATATAGAAGAATCTTTGGAAGGTGTTTTATTAGCCTCTCCTCCTGATATGTGTGGACTATGTCAAATGAAAAAATATAATGAAAATTATTCTTCTATGCAAGAAGAAGCTATAAAGGCAATGAAAGAGAATACTCCAGAAAAACGGTTAGCGACCATTCTCTGGGACGAATATGAACTAAGTGCAAGAACGTTTTTAAGTATCAGTACAGAGGATAGTCCTGTAGATAATCTACCATTATATAAAAATCCCAGCCATTTTGAACAATTAGAAAAAATAAAAGTACCAATGCTAATTTT
>CALVVW010000092.1 GCA_944364005.1 uncultured Bacilli bacterium
TCGTCTCCTTTTTCATAGAATGGTTGTCCATCTTTATCATATAGAACCGTCATTTCTTTACTATCTAAGTCTTCTGCATCAAATTCAGGAGCTGTTACGGTAATATAGATTAAGAATGCAGCGAATAAAGCAAGACATAGAATTCCTAATCCTAAGATAATTATTAGTATGATATTTACAATTTTTCTTTTCTTTTTATCATTTTTTGTTTTTCTTAGTAATTGAGAAATTCCTACGATAATACCAATACCAATGGCTGTAACAATAGTAAATACTAGTCCCAGTTTTAAATAACAAAGTAATAATAATGCTACAAAACCTATCCAACAGGCAATCATTATATTTTTATTTTCTTTTTTATTTTTTGTTGTCTGTTGAGGTTTCTTTTTTAGATTATATTCTCTAGTGGTACTGGTGCTTTTTTTCGATGAGTTTTTCCTTTTTATTACTTTTTTTTGCATTTTATATACCTCCAATAATTGTATCCACTATATTTAAATAGTCGATTCTTGGTCTATAACCATCTTTTATTAAATATCCTCTTTCTTGAAAATAAGTATAGGGAATTGATTTTCTTTCTTCTTGGTTTATGAATTCTAAAAAATCTTTTCCTGGTAATAAGTATGTTTCATTTAAATTAGTAAATCTTACAATTAAAAAAACAATACCTTGATGGTTATATATATTTTTTATGTGATTAATTTGGTGTGAGTGAATATTAGCTAGGGGGAAAGCAGTTTTGTTTTTGGTTTCTTTTGCTTCAAAGTCTATATACTTTCCTTTGTATAAACCATTATAGTCTGTTGTTGACGGTATTGTATAGTATGCTTCTTTAATTACTGCCTTGTCTCTTGAAGGGTAATTAACTTTTACTATTTTTACTGGTGTTGGTTTTTTATATATATAAGCTTTGTCTATTTCCCTATAATATTCATTGGATTCATTAATATCACTTTCTAATGACATTCCTCGATTTCTATATGTGATTGGGGATGCATTGTGTTCTTTTTTTATTCCGTTTGGATAGTTCATCTCATCACCTATTTTGTATTATACTATATGTTTGCTTTTTTTTCTATATTTTCGTTTACAAATTATTAACTTTTTGTTTTTTTGTTATGTTTTGTCGAATGTGGTGCAATGTTTCTTTTTTTTGTGTATGCTATAGTAGGTGATTGGATGAATAATTTTGAAGTTATACGGTTGTTAAACTTACTTTATGATAAGACAAGAGAAGCTAATATTGGTATCTCTTATAGTTCTATAAAACAGCGTCTAGATAATTGACAAAATAGTTAATAAATGACATAATATTACTGTAAGGGATTGGTGATAAAATGTATCAGAATAAGATTACACTTATGCCACAAGATATATTGGAGAAGGAGTTTAAGATTGATACTCGTGGATACCGCTTGAAAGAAGTTGACCAGTTTCTTGATATTATTATTGGAGACTATGAACAGTTTTTAAATATCATTAATAACTTAGAAAAGGAGAAAGCGGATTTGTTAGGTGAAATTATGAGCTTGAAACAAGAACTTCGCAATTCGAAGATGAGTGTTGAAGTTGCACGTAATAATGTGGAAGTTCCAGAAGTTACTAATTTGGATATCTTAAGACGTCTTTCTCAACTTGAAAAAATGGTATATAGTAGCAAAAATAATGACGATAATGACAATTAATATATAGACAAACGCTAATATTTTTATATTAGAGGAAAGTCCATGCTCACACAGTCTGTGATGATTGTAGTGTTCGTACCTAGGGAAAAAATAACCTAGGGTAGCAATTGCTAACGGCGGAAGATAATCTAAGTCTTCGGATAAGATTTATTCCATAAAGTGCCGCAGTGACGATGCTTTAGGAAACTAAAGAGTGAAACGTGGTAAACCCTGCGAGTGAGAAACCCAAATTTGGTAGGGGAGCTCTAACGACATAAGCGAATGAAGTTAGGGACCAGTAATGGTAGATAAATGTTTGTCGCCTGGTAACAGGAACAGAACATGGCTTATTTATATTTTTTGTTTATTATGTAGTGAGGTGTTATTATGAAAGAACTAGGAGAGTATTTAAAACATACTAGGATTGATAATGGTGTTAGTATGGAAGAAGCCGCAGAAGATTTGGAACTTTCTACATCTC
Organism: uncultured Bacilli bacterium; assembly: GCA_944364005.1. The sequence goes on from CALVVW010000092.1 coordinate 2,146, forward strand.
AACTTGAAAATATAGAAAGTGGTAATGTACGAGCTTTTAAAGATGTTTACGGGTTAAAGCAGTATGTACGTCGGTATGCTAAGTATTTAGGATTAGATCCTGAAAAAGTGGTTGATGAGTTTAATGGTTTTTTATTTGAACATACTTCAAAAATCTCTTTAGATGATATTAAGGAGGCACAGCGTAAACTAGAGGAAAAGGATCAGAAAAAAATAAAATCTCCTTATACTATCGTTCGTAAAAAGAAGATGAATATTTGGCCTTTTGTTTTTATTCCGATAGCTATTCTTTTACTTTTTATTATCATTTATTTTATAGTTAGTAGTATTAATAAGGCACCTGTTGTAGATACTGAGTTAACAGCTAAGGTAAGGAAGGAGTATATTAATGAATTTACCTACTAAAATTACAGTAGTTAGATTAATACTTACTGTAGTAATTATTATTTTATTATGTTTTCCATTTTATAGTGTTGGAGTTCAGTTCCCTAGTTTTAGAATTCAAGATGTAACGGTTGAACTTCATTATATCATTGCTGGTGTTATTTTCATTATTGCTAGTCTTACAGATTTTGTAGATGGATATTTAGCAAGAAAAAATAATCAAGTTACTAATACTGGTAAAATGTTAGATGCTATTGCTGATAAGGCTTTAGTAAATAGTGTTTTAATTATTTTAGCAGCACAAGGATTTATTCATGAGATTATTCCAGTAATTGTAGTATTACGCGATATTGTTGTTAATGCTATTAAGATGGAAGCTGCTGGACGTGGTAGAGTGGTTGCAGCTATTGGTTCTGGTAAATTAAAGACAGCAACGTTAATGGTTGGAACAACGCTTACATTCTTTTATAATATGCCATTTGAATTTATTAATATTAATGTTTCAGAAATCTTATTATATATTGCAACGATTTTATCTATCGTTTCTGCAATTCAATATTTTAATATGAATAAAGCATTGATTTTTGGGAAAACAGAAAACGCAAATTCATAGGTTAAAGTTATTTAATTTTCTCTATTTCGATAGAGGAAATTTTATTTTTGGC
>CALVVW010000093.1 GCA_944364005.1 uncultured Bacilli bacterium
TTTTACTTCACCTATTCCCTTAATAGAGATAAAATCATAATAACTACACTCTTTTATCGCTGAAATAGGATATTTTTTTAAAATCTCTATCGCCAATTCATGTACATTTTTATTCTGACATCCATTGCGAAGAAGAATAGATAATACCTGTGAATCTGATAATGACTGAGCACCATGCATAAGTAACTTTTCTCTAGGACGTTCATCACTTGGAAGTTCTTTCATCTTATAAATAATAATCACCTCTATATTATTATAAGAAAAACCTTCTACATTCCTGTATCAAAAAGCTCTTCATAATTAGCAAGTACAACTTCTTCAATAGTTAAAATATCATCTGTAGAATCAGACTCCTTCACTAACAAATCAAATTGAACTACATTATTAGAAAACTCCTCATTATCTAGTTTCATTTCCTTAATATAAGTCTGATATCCCATATCTTTATATATTTTTTGAATTTTTTCTGCATTTTTGCGAGTTTTGGTAATACCAACATATACATAATATTTATTATCTTCTAAAACCGTTAATTTATTCGTCAAATCACCAGCATTTTCTTGCATAATCTCTTTAGAAGAATAAACTCCCTCTTGCAAAAAATAATAAATATTATCCTCTTGAAACACAGAAATGCTATCTGGTGCCTTCTGATATAAATAATTACCACAAATAGCACCAAGTACTACAAAAATTACAGCTAACAACATTGTCTTTTTCATTTTTTCATCACCATCTACAGAATACTAAAAAGAAAGCAAAGAATTTGTCGAAAAAAGAAAAATAGAATTTAAATTTTAATTAGTATATAATAGTTAAAAAAGGAGAAAACATGGAAGATTTATCATTTTTAACAATAAAAAGCAAAAAAACTTTGCAAACCAGCTTAAAATAATAAAACCTTTTTTAGAAAGCAAAGAATTTCAAAGAAGAAAACTATTATTTCATCATGAAAATCAATCACTATGGCATCATGGTGTTAAAGTATCTTTTATGACATATAAACTGGCATTGAAATATCACGCTGACGAAAAAACATATGCTATTGCAGGATTACCTCACGATTTTTATAAAAAAGCTTGGTACTATACACCAGACCTAGAAAAGTTACCAAAAAGATTTAAAGAAAACTTTATCAACCCTAAAAAAACAAAATTGACACAAAAACATGCTTTCAATCATTCTTATGAAGCATATAAAAAAGCATCACAATATTTTCCAACATATATGAATAAAAAAACAAAAGATACAATAGACCGCTATCATTACTCACAAAAGAGAAATGGCAACATGATAAGGAAAGCTGGATTGTTATCTTAGCAGACAAAATAGACTCCTTTACAAATCTTCCAACACCAAAAGAATTTCTTAAATATTTAGGGTTATCCAAAAGAAACAAAAAAAAGCAATAGACTAATCTCTATTGCTTTCTCTATTAATTTAACTTATATCTGAGCCTCTAAAGAAGCTAGCTTTTCTTGTTCTTCTTTTAATTTTTCACGATCCATATCTACAATATTCTTTGGTGCTTTATTTACATAATTTTCATTAGAAAGAAGTTTCTCTCGCCTTTCAATAGAAGCTTTTAATTTTTTTATTTCTTCTTGTAATTGTTCTTTATTTACTTCATTTTCAAAATAATAAGTAATCTGAACTAAAGATGACTGATAAGAGATAGTCTGATACTTAGCAAGGTCATCGTGATTAGTAATTAAATTATCATCCGTAATTTTTAATTGAGAACGATAAATATATTCTAAATCTTTACTAGTATCTAACTGAACTTTAGCATCCTTCTTGACTCCATTGGTAACTTTTAAATTACGAATTTCAGTTAAATCAGTAATTGCTTTTGTAACATCTTCAGAGTCTTTTACAAAAACTTCTTTCTCATTATATGTAGGATAAGAACTAATCATAATAGATTCACTTGCCTTAACGGGAAGCTTATCATAAATTTCTTCTGTTACATAAGGCATAAATGGATGTAATAATTTCAAAATGGTAGTAAGAACATCTAATAAAACACTCTTAGTAGTATCATTCATTAAGGCTTTACTAAGTTCAATATAATTATCACAGAAATCTTCCCAAATAAATTGATACAAAGTATTACCAACATTATGGAAATCATAACTATCCATATTTTTAATAACTTCTTGAATTAGTTGATTTTTAGCAGTCAAAATCCACTTATCTGCTTTACTTAAATTACTAAACGTAATTTTTTCTTTCGTTAAATCCTCAATATTCATTAAAACATAACGAGAAGCATTCCATAATTTATTAATAAAATTCCAAGTAGACTTAACTTTTTCCTCATCATAACGTAAATCCATACCAGGAGCCGTATTAGTCGTTAAAAAGAAACGTAAGCTATCAGCACCGTACTCATCAATAACATCCATTGGATCTACCCCATTACCTAAAGATTTACTCATTTTACGACCTTCTTTATCACGAATAAGACCATGAATAAGACAATCTTTAAATGGACGCTTTCCAGTAAACTCTAAACCTTGGAAAGTCATACGATTTACCCAGAATGGAATAATATCATATCCAGTAACTAATACGTTATTTGGATAATATCTTTTAAAATCTTCTGTTTCTTCAGGCCAACCCAAAGTAGAAAATGGCCATAAAGCTGATGAGAACCAAGTATCAAGAACATCTTCATCTTGTACCCAGCCCTCACCTTCTGGAGCACTAAGTCCAACATAAACTTCATCCCCGCGATACCAAGCAGGAATTCTGTGTCCCCACCAAAGTTGTCTAGAAATACACCAATCATAAGTGATTTCCATCCAATGATTCATCGTCTTCTCATAACGCTCTGGTACAAAGTTAACCTTTGTATCTTTATTTTTTTGATTTTCTAAAACTCGATCAGCAAGAGGTCTCATCTTAACAAACCATTGCTTAGAAAGAGTTGGCTCAACGACTGCATCACTTCGCTCACTATGACCAACATTATGAACCATTTCTTCAACACGAATCAATAAATCTTTCTCTTTCAAGTCTTCTAATAATTTCTCACGACACTCCTCACGAGTCATTCCTTCATATCCATGGGCATTCTCGTTCATAGTAGCATCCAAATTCATAACAACAACTCTTGGTAGATTATGACGCATACCTACTTCATAATCATTAGGATCATGAGCAGGCGTAATTTTAACTACACCAGT
>CALVVW010000094.1 GCA_944364005.1 uncultured Bacilli bacterium
AAGTGCAGACTGTAAATTAGTAAAAGGAAATAATGCAGTACTAGGTCTATATACAGAAAACTTAGAAGAAGCTTATGAATTATGTAAGAAACTAGGAGCTAAAATTCTTTATAAACCAGAAGAAATACCTAACTCAAAAGATCATTACAAGTGTTTTGCCATAGAAGATTTAGATGGAAACAAAATAGAAATTGCAACTTATGATAAATAATAGAAAGGAATAAACATGCGAAAACCGACAAAAAGATTTATCACGTCTTCCCTAGATAACTTAAACCTAAGCACGCCAATAAGATATGAAAGATACTATATAAGTGATACTTTAAGAATCCAAAAGAAGGGTAATACTTATGAAAAAGAAATATTAAATGAAAATAACACAGTAACAAGAAAAGAAAATATTTCGGAAAGTGAATTTTTATCTTTAAAAGAAAACGCTTACTCTAAAATCATAAGAGATAGTTATCTATATTTAGATGATAAAAGAGTATCAATAAAAAAATATTTAGGAGACTATCAAGGTTTGTATCGTGTAGAAGTAACATTTAAAAATGAAAAAGAAGAAGCCTCTTATCAAAAAGAGCCTTGGATGGAAAAAGAAATTACAAAGTCTCCACTAGCTTTTGATAAAAATTTAAGTAAATTATCTAAAGAGGAATTTAAAAAAGAATTACAAAAACATCTTGAATAATCAGGTTAAAAAATCTGATTATTTTTTCTTGACAATTAAAAAATATCCTCGTAAAATGTTAATGTTTGAAAAATAATAAGTAAAAGAAGGGAGAAAGAAAAATGATAAAAAGATTAATGAAATCTATACGTGAATACAAAACACCATCATTATTAGCTCCATTTTTTGTAGCTTTAGAAGTAATATTAGAAGTAATTATCCCACTTTTAATGGCAAACTTAATCGATGATGGAATCTATCAAGGAGAGATGAACCTAGTCTACAAAATAGGAGTAGAGCTAATTATCTGTGCAATACTTTCCTTAATTTTTGGTATGCTTAGCGGAATGTTTGCAGCAAAAGCTTCCTCTGGATTTGCTAAAAACCTAAGACAAGACCTATATTATAAAGTACAGACATTTTCATTTACCAACATTGATAAATTCTCAACCAGTAGCTTAGTTACTAGATTAACAACAGATATTACCAATGTACAAATGGCTTATCAAATGATTATAAGAATTGCTGTACGCGCACCATTAATGTTAATTATATCTCTATGTTTTGCATTATCAATCAATAAGAGTCTATCTTTAATTTTCTTAATTGTAATACCAATTTTAGGATTTGGATTATTTTTTATCTCAAAAAAAGTACACCCTATCATGGAACGAGTATTTAAAAGATATGATGCCTTAAATAACGTAGTAGAAGAAAATGTAGGAGCAATACGCGTTGTAAAATCCTTCGTATTAGAAAAAGAAGAAATCAAAAAATTTAAACATGTATCTAATGAAATCTATCAAGGATTTAGTAAAGCAGAAAAAATATTAGCCTTTAACGGACCATTAATGCAATTTGCTATATATTCTTGTATTTTACTAATTTCCTGGTTTGGAGCAAAAATCATTGTAACAACCAACATGACAGGACTAACAACAGGAGAATTAATGACTATGTTCACCTACAGTATTCAAATACTATCGAGCCTAATGATGTTATCTATGATATTCGTAATGATTACCATATCACGAGCATCCGTAGAAAGAATTGTAGAAGTATTAGAAGAAGAACCAAGCATCAAAGATAAAAAAGATCCTATCTACGAAGTAAAAGATGGATCAATTGACTTCGATAAAGTTAGCTTTAGTTACGTAGGAAAGAAAGAAAAAGAATGCTTAAAGAACATAAATCTACATATAAAATCTGGAGAAACAATCGGTATTATCGGTGGAACCGGAAGTGGAAAATCTAGTCTAGTAAATTTAATTCCAAGACTATATGACGTAACCGAGGGAACTCTAAAAGTTGGCGGTGTCAACGTAAAAGATTATGATTTAGAAGCATTAAGAAAAGAAGTAGCTTGTGTTTTACAAAAGAACGTACTATTTTCAGGAACCATAACTGAAAATATTCGCTGGGGAGATGAAAAAGCATCCAAAGAAGAAGTAGAAAGAGTATGTAAGTTAGCCCAAGCCGATGAATTTATCCAAAAATTCCCTAAAAAATATGATACATATATTGAAGAGGGTGGAACAAATGTTTCTGGTGGACAAAAACAAAGATTATGTATCGCAAGAGCCCTACTTAGAAAACCAAAAATCTTAATACTAGACGATTCCACTTCAGCAGTAGATACCAAAACTGACAATCTAATTCAAACAGCTTTTAAAGAAGAAATCCCAGATACTACAAAAATTATTATTGCTCAAAGAATTTCCTCTGTAGAAAACTGTGATAGAATCATTGTTATTTATCATGGAGAGATAAATGGAATGGGTACACATAAAGAACTATTAAAATCAAATAAAATATATAAAGAAATTTACAATTCTCAAACAAAAGGAAGTGATACAAATGAAAAAAAATGAGATAAAAAAAGGAACATTAAAAAGACTACTAAGTTATGTCTTAAAAAACTATAAAAAACAATTTATCTTTGTCTTCGTCTGTATCATAATTTCATCTATTGCTAGTGTAGCAGGATCCTTATTTTTACAGACATTAATTGATGATTATATAACACCTTTACTAAAAGATAAAAATCCTGTCTTTACAGAATTATTGCAAATCCTAACAGTCATGGGAACTATCTATGTCGTAGGTATATTAGCATCCTACCTATACAGTAGATTAATGGCTGTTGTATCGCAAGGAGTATTACGAGACATCCGTAATGAAATGTTTACAAAAATGGAAAAATTACCAATCAGATATTTTGATACAAATACTCACGGAGATATTATGAGTCACTACACAAACGATACAGACACGTTAAGACAAATGTTATCTCAAAGCTTACCACAAGTAATCACATCAGTATTTAGTATTATCGCAATATTCTGTTCGATGGTATATTTAAGTCCCATGTTAACAGGATTTGTAATTGTATTTACCTTATTAACATTAATAGTTACCAAGACAATTTCCTCAAAAAGTGCTAAATACTTCTTAAAACAACAATATGCCTTAGGAAAAGTAAATGGTTACATAGAAGAAATGTTAAATGGTCAAAAAGTA
>CALVVW010000095.1 GCA_944364005.1 uncultured Bacilli bacterium
GCTAAATTAATTACGGCACTTTTTAGTCCACTAAAGGAAAAATTATAACTATCATCATTTAATGGTATGGGAAGTTTGTAGGTGTTTTTTCCTAATTTAGCAAGCTTATCTAGTTTTGGTCCACCAGGATATTCTAATCCTATTACTCTTGCTACTTTGTCATAACATTCACCAATCGCATCGTCTAAGGTGCCACCTAGTTTTTGAAATTTATAGTGATCTGTCATTTCGATTAATTCAGTATGGCCACCACTTACTACTAGTGCTAGTAATGGAAACTTAAATGGTCTTACTAGGCTATTAGCGTAGATATGTCCTGCAATATGATGTACAGGAATTAGAGGCTTTTTATATAGGAAAGCTAACGTTTTTGCTGCTTCTAGTCCTATTAGTAAAGAACCTATTAATCCTGGTCCATAAGTTATTGCAATTGCATCTACTTCTTCCATAGTCATTTTTGCTTTTTCTAAGCATTCTTCAAGTACAATTGTAATATTTTTTACATGATGTCTACTTGCTATTTCTGGTACAACACCACCATAGTCTTTATGAATATCAATTTGAGATGAAATTACTGTCGCGATTTCTTCCGTTCCATTTTTTACAATAGAGGCACTTGTTTCATCGCAACTACTCTCAATTCCTAAAATATACATGTCTTTTTTTTCTTTCATTTTACCACTCTTTTCACATCACACTTATTTTAACATAAAAGACTCTTTTTTTCTACTAAGAGTCTTTGCTTTTTCTTTCCATCAATATTCCGTCTATTTCTTGATAGTAGCCTTTTCTGATTGCTTTTTCTATAAATCCAAATTTTTTATATAAGTGGATGGCTACTTTATTATCTTCTTTTACCTCTAATGTAATGCTTTTTTCCACAGTTTTTATCATTTTTTCTAATAAAATTGTTGCTTTTCCACAGTTTCTGTGGAAAACATCAACTTCTATTTGATTTATTTCTGCTCGGTCATAGATGTCACTATAATATAAATAAGCAATTACTTTATTATTTTCTGTTTCTATTATGAACCTAGCAAACGGGTTTACTTCTAGTTCTTTTTCTATTTCTTTTTTTGTTATTAAGCCTTTTGTTGCATTTAATTTTTGTAAATCTTTTTTTTGATTTATTTCAGTTAACATGACTGCTTACTTTCTTCTGCTTCTGTAAGTTTTAAGTATTCTGGATTTATTGCATGTGGATTTACTTCTTTTTTATATTTATATTTTTCTACAATTTCTTCGATATTTGGATCATATGGTTCCCATTTACTGGCACTTATTTCTACTTTATCTTTATCATTCGTGATAATTTTGTATTCTTTGATTTCTTTTAATTTTTCTTTTAATTCTTTATATTTTATATATATTGGTTTTAATATAAAATTATCATTTTGATCTATGATTGATGCATAGCAGTATTCTCTTCTGGCATCAATTACTGGTACTCTTATCATATCATTTTTACTACTTGTCGCCATTGCTTCTAGAGATGTTATGGTTGTGATTGGGACTTTTAGGCTCCAAGCGTATACCTTCGCAATGGTTATTCCAATTCTGATGCCCGTAAATGATCCTGGACCGTTTACGACAATAATTTTAGTGATTTCTTTTGGCTCTATAGCGTTATTTTCAAACATAGAAACAATTTCAGGTAGTGCTGTTCTTGATAATTCATGATTATATTCTTTTTTTATTTCAACTACTATTTTCCCGTTTTCTACTATTCCTGTGTATAAATAGCTAGATGAGGTATCTATGTATAATATCATACTACTGCCTCACACACTTCTTCATATTTACTTCCATGAGGAATTAAAGTGATTGTTCTTTTATCCTCGTCTTCATTGGAGCTTTTTATCTTTATGTCTAGTCTTTCTTCAGGAAGATAGTCAGGTATCATGTCTGCCCATTCAATAATAGTCACACCACCTTTTGTGTAATACTCTTCTATTCCTAAATCTTCTACTTTTCCATCTAAGCGATATACATCCATATGATATAAAGGCAATTCTCCTGATGTATATTCTTTAATTATATTAAAAGTTGGAGACGTAATTTCTTCTTCTACTTGCATTGCTTTAGCAAATCCTTTGGTAAACATTGTTTTCCCACTACCCAAGTCTCCTTGTAAGCAAATTACCATATTGGGAAATTTTTCTGATTCAATATTTTGTGCTAACTCAATTGTTTCCTCTTCTGAGTATGTTGTTACTTTATAATCCATATTTCTTCACCCTTTTTTATTATACCAAAAAAAAAGAGTTATACAACTCTTATTGGTTATATTTTACTCTTGTTGTCACTCTTTTTGCTACTGACTATAGAAATATTTCTAATAAGTAATAAGGGAGATCCTACTGTCCTTTGAATAAAGTTTACTTCGTTACTAATTGCTTCTATATTCGAGAAAAGTTCAAAAATTGTCGTTGTCATAATGCTAGGTTCAAAACCACATTTTATTTTACCATCTTCAACAATATATCCAAATATTTGTAAGGAAATATTTCCAGTATTAGCATTGATTGCAGTATTCATCGATCCCATACAATCTGTAATATATATACCATTTGACATTGATTTTATTAATTCTTCGCTTGATTTGTTTCCAGGTTTTATATACATATTTCTGGTTGAAATACCATTGTAGCCATTTGCTGTTGTGCTGGTATTTTGTTCTTTTGCTTCCTTTATGTTATATAAATAAGTTTTTAGGATGCCATTTTTTACTATTTCTTTGGCAAATGTTTTTGTTCCTTCATTATCAAAAATTGTTGCTCCGGGATAGTTTTTATTGTTTGGCTCTTCTACTATAGTTAGCTTTTCTGAAAATATTTTTTCATTTAGTTTGCCTTCTAGGCAGGATGTCTTTTGCCTAACATTAGCAGCAGATAGCATATTTATAAAGCTAGACAAAATGCTTTTCATGACAGCAGAATCAACTATAATATCATATTTATTGGCTTGTATTTTTTCTTTTGTTGCTTGCTTTATTGCCATTTCTATATCTTTGATTAGGTTCTTTTGCATTTCTAGATCTTGTTTACTTGTTTTTAGATATACTCTATCATAGCTTGTTGTACTTCCATTTTCATTAATTACTATTTCAGGTACAAATTTATATAGATGACAATCTGTTTCGATGTCTACGCCATTGCTGTTTATGAT
>CALVVW010000096.1 GCA_944364005.1 uncultured Bacilli bacterium
TTTCTGATTTTAGAAAAGATAATGTTACTAGGGTTGTTGCACTTAGTAAATTACAAGAAGAAAATCATGAAATGATGCATTATTTTGATTCTATTGCTTTATGCTTTAATCATCTTGTTTTTTCTTCTTCGCCTTTTGGTTATATTTGTGAATTGAAAAAATTTGATAAATTAGGTAGTCCTATTTGTTCTTCTGTTGTAGAAGAATATAAAAATCTAAATAATGATGTTTATGATAGGGATTTAATTGTTGCAGAAAAGTATCCTAAAATGTATATGAAAAAGTAGTTTTGGAGGTAGTATGGGATATATTCAATATTTAAGACAGTATGTGGGACATAATCCAATTTTAACAGCAGGTACTGGTTTATTAGTTTTTAATGAAAAGAATGAAGTGTTGATGGAACTTCGTACAGATTTTAATTCCTGGGGATTTCCTGGCGGGTCGATGGAACTTGGAGAGAGTTTTGAAGAGACTGCAAAGCGAGAATTAGAAGAAGAGACAGGGCTTATTATTGATGATATGAAGTTACTTGAAGTATTATCTGGTAAAGATACTTACCGAGAATATCCTAACGGGGATAAGTTATATGATATTACGGCTGTTTTTGAAGTTCGTAAGTATCATGGAACATTAAAAATAGGTGACGATGAGTCTAGAGAATTACGATGGTTTTCTTTAAAAGAGGTGCCTAGTAATTTGTCTCCTATGACTGAGAAGTATTGGAGTAAGATTCAAAAATATTATCAAGAGTATTTATAGTTTTATTTGGGAAAGTGATAGAATGTCTAAAGTTAGTAATGTTTTAGAAATGTTAGAATTACTCAGTAGTGGTCGTAAGTATCAGATAGCAGAACTTGCTGAAAAGTTAGAAGTTAGTCCTAGAATGATTCGTGTTTATAAGGATGAATGTGAAAAAGCAGGTATTTATATCGATACAGTGAAAGGACCTTATGGAGGATATGTTTTAAGACAGGATGTTTGTGTTCCTAAGCGATTTATTACACCTTCTTCAATTGATGTTAATGATAAGACTATTTATAATTTGATTAATAGGGCAATTAAGAATAAAACTAAATGTTTATTAGAGTATTATTCTAAAGATAGAAAAAATATTTCTAAAAGAGTGATTCATCCTTATGAGTTGATCTTATTTGGAAATGAATGGGGCGTTGCAGCTTATTGTGAGTTAAAGAATGAAATTAGACATTTTTATCTTAAGCGTATTAAAAGTATTGAATTATTAGAAAAAAATTAAACTGACATATATATTACCTCTTCTTTTGGTATATTGATATTGAAAGAAGAGGTTTTTATTATTTCTTCTTATATATAAATTATAATAAAGGAGAGGTGTCTCGTGAAAAAATTAGTTTTTGTTTCTAGTAATTTTGGAAAAGTGGTTTCTGTTAAAACAGCTGCCAGTATGTTTTATGGTATTGATATTTGTTCTTGCTCCTTAGATTTTTTAGAACCAGATGTAAATGATATTTCTTATATTTCTAAAAAGAAAGCAGAGTATGCTTATCAGGAGTTAGGATATCCTTGCTTTGTATCTGATACAGGTTTTTATATTGACTATTATCCTAATCAACCTGGATATCCTGGAGCTTTTGTAAAAAGAAGTGGAGTAAGTTCTAATTTAGAAAAATTACTTGATGATATGAAAGATGTAGATAATAGAAGTTGTAGGTTTGTTGATTGTATTACTTATTATGATGGAGAGTGTTTTCAACAATTTTTTGGTGAGAGTCGAGGTGAACTTGCAACAGAAGTATCTGGTGAAAATATGAATAATGCTAAATCTGAGTTATGGAAAGTATTTATTCCAGAAGGATATCATTCTACACTTGCTGGTATGTCTTCTAAGGAGATGTTACAATATAAAAAAGAAACTCGAAAAAATAGTGCTACTGTTCAGTTTTTAGATTGGTACCGAAATAATAAAGTTGATAATGAAAAATTTGATAAAGAAGAAGTAGCTGATTTTTTTGACTGGTTAGAAAATTTTACTGATACATATCCCTCTTTTCGTAATACTGATTGGTTGTATAGTCCTTATGAAATTTCCCCGCTTGACCATATACAATTAGATTATTTAGATTTTATTTATAAATATGTTGAGAAATGTTCTAAACGTCACCATATTCCTTCTAGTACTGATATAGATATAAATTATTATACAGTAAAATATCATGACCGTTTTTATTCTATAGGATTAGGATATCGTTTTGGTGCTTATCTTGCAGTAGCTGCCAAAGATAATGTTAGTCAAGAAAAAGTTTTAGACATGAATCCAATTTTACAACAATCTTTTCAAAAAAAATTAGATAGAGGTTAGCTATCTAATTTTTCTTTTATTTTTCTGTATTCTTTAGTTAATAGTTCTTCTATTCCTTTTTTACAGTTCGCAGAGATGTACTTGGAAGGGTAATGTCTTCTATTTTTGTATATTAGGAATTTGCTTCTCAAAATGCAAATTTGAAAACTTGATAAAAAATAGTTGACATGCGAACAAACGTATTATATAGTGTTCTCATCAGGAGGGGATATTATGTATAAATCTTATCGGTTTCGTTTGTATCCTACAACTAATCAAGTAGAGTTAATTCACAAAACATTGGGTTGTACTAGACTTGTTTATAACCATTATTTAGAAAAGCAAAAAGTACTTTATGATGAAGGAAAAGATTCTTTATCTTGTTTTGATATGATAAAAGATTTAAAAAACTTGCAAGTAGAGCGCCCTTATTTAAAGGAAGTAGATTCTTGTAGTCTACGATGTAGTTTATTTAATTTAGAAGATGCTTTTAAAAGATGGTATAAAGGACAAGGAGAATATCCTAAATTTAAGGGAAAATACAACTCTAAAAGAAGTTATAGAACAAACTGTATAAGTAGTACTTATAAAGATAAAACATATCAAAGTATAGAAGTAGATTTAAAAAGACACATAATAAAACTTCCTAAGTTAAAAGAAGTAAGTATAAAAGGATATCGAGATTTAGAGTATTTGCCTGGAAGAATTATCAACGCTACTATAGAACAAGCGTCTACTTTAAAATATTATGTTAGTGTGTTAGTAGAAGAGGA
>CALVVW010000097.1 GCA_944364005.1 uncultured Bacilli bacterium
TTTGATATAGCAGCATTCTCAGAAGATGATTCAGAAGAAGAAAATAAAATCTTAAAAAGAAAGAAAGTTGAAGTAAAACCAATGAATGAAGAAGAGGCAATACTTCAAATGGAGCTATTAGGTCACCAATTCTATATGTATAAAGACAGTGACACAGATTTAGTTAACGTTGTTTATAAAAGAACAGATGGAAACTATGGTGTTATAGAGTCTGAATAATAAGAAAAAGAAAGAATAATCTTTTATTCTTTCTTTTTTTTTGGTAAAATAATAAGTTAAGGAGATGTTAGGATGAAATTATTAAGAAAATTATTTGATCATGAATATAAAGAATTAAAACGATTTGAAACTTTAGCAGATAAAATAATGGATTTAGATGAAGAATATTCTAAATTAACAGATACAGAACTACAAAGTAAAACAGAAGAATTTAAAGAAAGGTTAGCAAATGGAGAAACACTAGAAGATATTTTAGTAGAAGCGTTTGCAACAGCAAGAGAAGCGTCATTTCGTGTATTAGGAGAAAAGCACTTCTATGTACAGATATTAGGTGGCCTAGCAATTCACTATGGTAATATTGCAGAGATGAAAACTGGTGAAGGAAAAACTTTAACTTGTGTACTTCCAGGTTATTTAAATGCCCTAACTGGTGAAGGAGTACATGTTATTACTGTTAATGAATATTTAGCTGGACGTGATGCACAGTGGATGGGGGATATTTACCGCTTTTTAGGATTAACTGTAGGTGTTAATACACGAGAACTAAGTACAAAAGAAAAGCAAGAAGCATATAATTGTGATATTTTATATTCTACTAATAATGAAATCGGTTTTGATTATTTAAGAGATAATATGGTAATTAGAAAAGAAGAAAGAGTACAAAGGCCATTAAACTTTGCAATTATTGATGAGGTTGACTCTGTGTTAATAGATGAGGCAAGAACTCCATTAATTATTTCTGGAGGGCAAATGAATAGTGCAAATCTATACTTAGATGCAGATCATTTTGCAAAAGGTTTAAAGGAAGATACTGATTATGTTTATGATGAAAAAACAAAAGCAGTAACATTGACTGAAACAGGTAGCGAAAAAGCAGAGAAATCTTTCCATGTAAACAATTTATATGATATTGAAAATGCATCATTAGTACATTATATTAGTCAGGCATTACGTGCTAACTATGTTATGAAAAGAGATGTCGACTATGTAGTACAAGATGATGAAATAGTAATTGTAGATCAGTTTACTGGACGTTTAATGAAAGGACGTGCATATTCTGATGGACTACATCAAGCAATTGAAGCAAAAGAAGGCGTAACCATAAACCAAGAAACAAAAACTCTAGCAACGATTACTTTCCAAAATTTATTCAGAATGTATAAAAAACTAGCAGGTATGACTGGTACAGCAAAAACTGAAGAAGAAGAATTTAGAAATATCTATAACATGTATGTTATAGAAATTCCTACAAATAAAGAAGTAATTCGTATAGATGCTCCAGATTTAGTATATGCAACTAAAGAAGCAAAATATAAAGCAATTATTAATTTTGTAAAAGAACGTTATGAAAAAGGACAACCGGTATTAATTGGTACAATTGCTATTGAAACCAGTGAGTTAATTAGTGACTTATTAAAGAAAGCACATATTCCACACGAAGTCTTAAATGCTAAGAATCATGCTCGTGAAGCAGAAATTATTTCCAAAATAGGACAACAAAAATCAGTAACAATCGCAACTAATATGGCTGGACGTGGAACTGATATTAAACTATCTGATGAAATCAGAAAATTAGGTGGTCTATGTGTTGTTGGTACAGAGCGCCATGAATCAAGACGTATTGATAATCAGTTACGTGGACGTTCTGGACGTCAAGGAGATCCAGGATATACTCAATTCTTTGTATCAATGAAAGATGATTTAATGGTTCGCTTTGGGTCTGATAGAATTGGTGAAATGATGAAATCCATGGGATTAGGAGATCAAGCAATTCAAAGTAAAACATTTACAAGATCAATTGGAACCGCTCAAAAAAGAGTAGAAGGTAATAACTTTGACGTCCGTAAACAACTACTACAATATGATGATGTAATGAATGATCAAAGGGAAATTATGTATGCAAAAAGAAATAGAATACTAGATAGTGAATCTATTCATGAAATGGTATTAGAAACATTCCGCCATCATATGGAAGATTTAGTAAAATCCCATTTAGCACCAGAAGGAGCTTTAGGAAAACAAGATTATGAAGAAATTGCAGAATATGTAAATGAGAATTTATTAAAAAATGATATTAAAGTATCAGAAATAGAAAATTTAGCAGAAGATGAAGTGATTGATGTATTAGTTAAGAAAATAACTGCAGAATATGAAGAAAAAATAAAAGAAATTCCACAAGAAGTAACAGACGAATTTGAAAAAGCTATTACTTTACAAGTAGTAGATAATTATTGGATGGAACATATTAATACAATGTCACATCTAAGAGAAGGAATTCATTTAAGAGGCTATGCTCAAGAAGATCCTCTTCGTGCTTATACAATGGAAGGATATAACATGTTTGATGAAATGCTTCAAAAGATTGATAAAGATGTAACAACATTCTTATTAAGAGCTGAAATCAGACAAAATGTAGAACGAAAAGAAGTAGTAAAGAAAAAAATAACTAATGATGGAGGAAAAGAGCCAGCAAAGAAAACACCAAAAAGAGTAAAGAAAATTGGTAGAAATGATCCTTGTCCATGTGGTTCGGGAAAGAAATATAAGAATTGCTGTGGAAAGAACGCATAAATAAAGAAAAAAATCAATATTAATAAAATCAAAAACTGGTTCGGATTTTTATGAAATATCCATCAGACATTAAAAATATGTAGTAAAATGAAGGTGTGAACAAGTATTTAATTTGGTTCAATGTCAAATAGTGTTGGTGAAACCAAAACTTATGATAAATGAACTACGTAAGAGGACTAGAAATTAGTT
>CALVVW010000098.1 GCA_944364005.1 uncultured Bacilli bacterium
GCAAAAATACCGTAAAAACTTGCTTTCTTTAATTTTACCTGTTATAATTGAGTCAGGTGATGGATAATGACAAAAGGTAAACCAAAGAAAATAAAGCAAGAAAAGTATCGCAGTGAAGAACAATTAGAGATGATTCGCTTTATACGTATTTTAATTATTGTTATAATCATAATTTTAGGTATCTATTTTTTCACAAGAATATTTGTCACAAAAGATCTATTAAACAAAGAAGAAGACAATACAGAAATTACAGAAGGTACTATAAACTACACCATGACTTTAATTGGCTCAATGTTAAACAAACCTGAAGATGAGTACTATGTAATAGTTTATAATGCTCACGATATAAGATCAGTTTACTATAGTGGTTTAGTTTCTAACTATAATAGAAATGAAGAAGCATTAACAGTTTACTATGCTAATTTAGGAAATGAATTAAATCAAAAATTTTATGATCCTGAAAATATTAATTTAGAGGCTAATCAAATATCTGATTTAAGAGTAGGAGATTTAACATTAGTAAGAGTAGAAAATGGTGAAATAGCTGAAATATTTGATAGCGAAGAAGATATTGCTACAGAACTTGCTTATATTGAAAATGAAGATACAGAAATTTAGTATCTTTTTTCTTTATATTTTCACAAATTTATGGTATTATTTTATAGTAGAAGGTGAATGCATGAAAAAAAAGAATGATTATAGAGGTTTTAATTTGGCATGGGTGCTAGGCATTGTAGTTGTAACAAGCATTATTTCTGCTTTAACTACAGGAGTAATTGTCTATAATAATAACAGACTGTCTTATGATTTGACCTATGGAGATTTAGCTAAGGATGAAAATTTAAATGAATTTTTAAGCGTATATGCTAATATTTTATCAAGCTACTATGAAGATGTTGATACAGGTCAACTCTTAGATAAAGCCATAGCAGGAATGATGGATTACTTAGGTGATGACTATTCCACTTATTTGGATGATGAAACAACAGCAGAACTAATTGATACTTTATCTGGGGAATATACTGGAATTGGAGTATCTATTAATAATAGTGATAAGTCAATAGTAGAAGTGTTTGAAGACACACCAGCAAGTAAAGCGGGAATACAAGTTGGAGATATAATTATTGGTTATAATAATAATGATGTAACTAGTCTAAGTGCAACAGAAGTAGTAAACATGATAAAAAATAGTAGTGGAAACTTTACTTTAAAATTACAAAGAGGAAGTGAAGTGATCAGTGTAACGTTAAAAAATGAAACTTTGATTGCACCTAATGTAGATTATTATATGATAGAAAATACAACAACAGGTTATTTATATATGGAAACTTTTTCTAACACTTTAGCTACACAAGTTGAAAAAGCATTAACTAAATTAGAGGATGAAGGGATGACTTCATTGATCATTGATTTACGTAATAACACAGGAGGATACTTAACAGCAGCAACAGATGTTGCTAGTATCTTTTTAGAAAAAGGATCAAGAATTTATAGTTTAAACTATCAAAATGAAATTACAAATTATAATGACGAAACAAGAGAGCATAAGGAATATAACATTGTTGTATTAATTAATGAAAATACAGCTTCTGCTGCAGAAATATTGACCGCAGCTCTAAAGGAAAGTTATGGAGCAACAATAGTGGGAGAAACGTCTTTTGGTAAAGGAAAAGTTCAACAAACTATGCCATTAGATGATGGTTCTATGGTAAAATATACATCAGCACTTTGGTTAACCCCATCTGGAACATGTATCGACGAAATAGGAATAAATCCTGATTATTATGTTAAAAATGAGCAAGTCACTGATGAAAATGGAACTATAACAAGTATTATAGATACACAATTAAATAAAGCTATTGAACTTTTAGGAGGAATAACAAACTAAGATTTGTTATTTTTTCTTTTCTCTGTTATAATAAGATTACAAAGAAAGCCAGGAGTAAACATGAATAGAGAAAATGAAAATATAAAGGTAGGCGATAAATTAGAAATCCACTGTTATAAACATGATGGAAAACTTCATCAATTATGTGATGAAGCACTTGTTTTATCGATTGATGAGGAAAAAATAGTAGTTGCCAATAATAAAGCTAAATTAACAGAAGCAGATGGAAGAAGCTATCACGCCAAAGAACCAGCAATACTGTTTTTTTATAAGAAACATTGGTTCAATATAATTGGACAGTTAAAAAAATTTGGTTTATTTTACTATTGCAATATTGCCACTCCTTATATTATAGATGGAAAAATCATTAAATACATTGATTATGATTTAGATTTGCGGGTATTTCCAGATGGTGGGTTTAAAATATTAGATTACAATGAATATAATTATCATAAAAAAATAATGCACTATTCTAGAGAAATTCAAATGATTATAAAAAGTGAACTGTCTTATTTAATAGAAATGAAAAAAAACAATCAAAGTCCATTTACTAAAGGCGAAATAAAAAAATATTACAAAATATATAAAGAAATAATAAAAAACAAGAAAAATAAGAAAAAATAAAAATTACAAAAAATATGTAATTTTTTTTTATTTAAACATATAATGTATAAGAAAGTAAATATAAAAAACAAGCGAAAAAAGCTATAATAATTTGATTTTTAATATAAAAATTGAAAAAATGCAAAAAAAATCGAAAAAAATACAAAAAAATGTTGACATAATTCGCGGAGTTTGTTATATTACTTATGCACTTGACAAAAAGGCCTCAAAAAGCCTGAAAAAAAGTGTAAAAAAATTAAAAAAAGTTGTTGACAAAATATCGCGAAGATGTTATAGTATATCTACGCGATGCAAAAAGGCAACGCAAGAAATGATCTTTGAAAACTAAGTTAAAAAGTCAATTTTGAGTAGCTTAGATTAAACTAAAATTTACAAGATTTAAAAATAAATCTTTTTTATTGAGAGTTTGATCCTGGCTCAGGATGAACGCTGGCGGCATGCCTAAGACATGCAAGTCGA
>CALVVW010000099.1 GCA_944364005.1 uncultured Bacilli bacterium
TATGATTGGTATATTGCAGCAGGAGTATTACATATAGTTCTTGGTACAGTTGGTCTTACACCGATGATTTATGCTATATCCACTTTGGTTTATGCTTTTAAAGATAGAATTATTAAGAAACAGAATCAATTATCTACTAAGGCTAATACCTTTATTTCTGCTTTTTCTATTTTATTAATTGCTTCTATTATTATAACTTTTCTTTTGATGCAAGATTTATTTTAAGACTTTATTGGGTCTTTTTTATTTTTTTCTTGACCAAGTTATGTCTTATTTGTATGATAAATTTAGGATGGTGTTGTAATGAAAGATAACGGTTTAGAGATTATTTATAGCGATGATAATCCAGCAATTGAAAAGGATGATTCTAAATGTATTCAATGTGGATATTGTGTTAGGGCTTGTCGGGATGAAGTTACCGTTTTAAAGATGTATGATATTAATCAAACAAGGGAGCCAGTTTGTATTCATTGTGGGCAATGTGCTAATTTATGTCCTACAGAAGCTGTTCATGAGAAATTTGATTATTTAAAGTTAAAAGAATTATTAAGTAAGAAAGATTTAATTAAAGTAATTAGTATTGCTCCTGCAGTACGGGTTGCGATAGGAGAAGCATTTTCTTTAGAGGAAGAAAATTATGAAGGAAAAATTGTTGCGGGACTAAAAAGACTGGGGTTTGATTATGTTTTTGATGTGACATTTGGAGCAGATTTAACTATTATGGAAGAAGCTATGGAGTTAGTAAATCGTATTAAAAATAATGAAAAACTTCCAATGTTTACGTCTTGTTGTCCATCCTGGGTACGTTATGCAGAGATTTTTTATCCAGAGTTTTTGTCTAATTTATCTAGTTGTAAGAGTCCCGTTACGATGCAGAGTAGTATGATTAAAACTTATTTTGCAGAGCAAAAGCAGCTTGATGTTCGTAAGATATTAAATGTGGTAGTTGCGCCTTGTACGGCTAAAAAAGCAGAAGTAAAAAGAGATGAAGTCAATCGAGCTTGTGAATATTTTAAAGTTTCTGGTATTAGTGATACAGATTATGTGATAACTACAAGAGAGTTAATTTCTTTATTTCATGATTGTGATATTGATTTTAAAACTTTACCAGAGGAGAAGTTTTCTTCTCCATTAGGAAAAGGTTCTAGTGCCGGACTTATCTTTGGTAAAACAGGTGGCGTTATGGAGGCAGCACTTCGCACAGCCTATTACTTTTTAAATGGTAAGGATTTAGATAGGGATGCCATTTTATTTCAAGATGTACGTGGTACAGAAGGTGTTAGAGAAGCTAGTGTTAATTTAGGTAATGTTACTTTGCAGGTTGCAGTTATTAATGGAATGAAAAATGCAGTAAGAGTTCTTGATAAGATTAAAAAGGGCGAGGTTTTTTATCATTTTGTTGAGGTTATGAGTTGTAGTTTTGGATGTGTTGGTGGTGGAGGCCAACCTAAACTTACTTTATTAGAGATGAAAAGTAGAAAGAATAAACGACTAGAAAGTATGGAGAAGGAAGATAGTCATTCTAAGATTCGGTTGTGTCATCAAAATCCTGAAATTAAAGAGATTTATGAGAAGTTTTTAGATGAGCCTAATAGTGAGATAGCAGAAGAACTTTTACATACTACTTTTGTAGATAGGTCTTATTTATTAGGAGGTGGTCATCATGAATAGTATTTTAGAAAAAGCAAATTATTGTGATAGTTGTGTTACTAAACCTTGTCAGGTAGGATGTCCATTTAATAATGATATTACTTCTTTTATTCAAGATATTAAAAGTGAAGATTACGAACATGCTTATAGAGTACTATGTCAGACTACTGTCCTTCCGGCTATTTGTGGTAGAGTTTGTCCTTATGATAAGCAATGTCAAGGAGCTTGTGTAAAGAAAGTGTCTTATGATGCGGTAAGAATTGGAGAGTTAGAAGCTTTTATTGGAGATTTATCTATTAAAAATAATTGGAGTATTGTAAGGAAGGATTGTCCTAAAAGGAGTGAGAAGGTTGCAATCGTTGGAGGTGGACCAGCCGGACTTGTCTGTGCTGCTTTTCTTGCTATTAACGGTATTAGTCCTGTTGTTTATGAAAAACATAATTATTTAGGTGGTATTTTATATCATGGAATTCCTGACTTTAGACTTCCTAAAGATATTTTAAAGAAGACTATTGATAAGATTTTAGATTTAGGTGTTGAAGTAAAATTAAATCAGGAATTAGGTCGTGATATTACTTTAGATTATTTAGAGAAAGAGTATGATGCTGTTTTTCTAGGAATTGGAGGTAATATTTCACTAAAGATGCATATTCCAGGAGAAGATTTGAGGGGTGTCTATGGTGGCAATGAAATTTTAGAAAATAATAGTCATCCTGATTATCATGGAAAGACTGTTGTTGTTAGTGGTGGTGGTAATGTTGCGATGGATGTTTCTAGAACAGTAAAGAGGTTAGGTGCAGAACATGTTTATGTCATTTACAGGCGTGGTGAGAAAGAGATGCCAGCTACGAAAGAAGAAATTGCGGATGCAAAAAAAGATGGCGTTGAGTTTTTATTTCAACATAATATTTTAAAAATAGATGGTGTTACTAAAGTAAAAGGAGTTGAAGTAATCAAGACAGATTTAATTCAAAAAGAAGGGGAAAGTCGTCTTAGCCCTGTAAATATTGAAGGTAGTAATTATCATATACCGTGTGACTATGTAATGATGGCCATAGGATCTATGGTAGAAGAGAGTGTTGTTAGTGGATTGGGATTAGAAAGAACTCCTCGTGGAAAAGTAAAGATTGATCAAGAGGGAAGAACATCTCGGGAGAACATATTTGCTGGCGGAGATTTAACAAATACTCCTGGAACGGTTGCTTTTGCAGGTCGAAGTGGACGAGATGCAGCGTATGCTATTATGGAATATTTAGATA
>CALVVW010000100.1 GCA_944364005.1 uncultured Bacilli bacterium
TTTTTACTATACACCATAACCGAATCTTTTGTCTTATTATCCTTAAACTTGATTCCATCAATTCCCAAAAAACTATAAAAAGAATTAAAATATTCACCTAATATTTCTTTATCTCGTTCTAAATCATAAATAGGATGAAAAGATGTTTCGTAAGGATCTTGTGTATTATATAAATAACAAAGAACCATATTTCCAAAAATATTTAAATGAGGATTTAATAAATCACCCATGGCTTTAACGTCTTCTACGGTATTCCACTTACCAATATTAGAAAGATGAATAAAGTCATAACTATCTAATAAATTAGTATCAAAATCTCTATAAATTAAATCTCCTTGAATAAACTGAAAATGAATTTTAGTAATAATATCTTTTACCTGATTAAAACTCTCATCATCATGTAAATAATTCATCTGTTGTTGCAACAAGGTATCAGAATACTCTTCTGTAGTAAACAAAGAAAGTCTTACCTTTTTTCCAGGAAACATATGAAACAACTCATCCCAAAATAAGAAAGACTCATAATCTAAAAGACGCAAAGTATCCCTTAAAGCATAGTATCCTTCCTTAGAAAATACCTGAGAATTATATAAAAAAGTATCTGGATAATCCACATATCTAAAAAAGTTTAAAAATTGTCTACGATCAAACTGAAGTAATCCTGCTACTTTTAAATAAAAATATTCTTTTGTATTAGGACAAGCATCGATAACACTTTGGTCATAGCAACCACGCATACCAAGTTCAATAACCTGATCTAAGGAAGAACCAACAGTAAGTGCTTTTTTGTCTTTTACATCAAAATAAGATAAATAACCTTGAATATTTTCAGTAGAAAAAGGATATATATGATAAAAATTATGATAATCATCAGAATTTCCTATTCCCGAACACTTAGAAATAGCTTTTTGTAATCTAACATCAAACGTTTCCATAACTACCTCCTATTCATTATTTTTTAATTCTGCCTCATATAATTCACGATAACTAGGACACTTTTTAAGAAGTTCTTTATGTCTTCCTTCTCCAACAATTTTTCCGTCTTCAATAAATAATATTCTATCACTATTAATAATTGTACTTAATCTGTGAGCAATAATTAAAATAGTATAATCTTTCTGCAAATTACTAATAGCTTTTTGTATTTCTCTTTGTGTCTCATTATCGAGTGCACTCGTAGCCTCATCAAATAAAATAATCTCTGTCTTTTGTAAAAATGCTCTAGCAATCGCTAGTCTCTGTCTCTGACCTCCCGAAAGATTAACTCCCCCTTCACCAACAACAGTATCATATCCATCAGGTAAACTCATAATAAACTCATGAATACACGCAAGCTTACACGCATTTATCATTTCATCTTCCGTCATATCAGGCTGCACCAGTCTCAAATTCTCTCGAATACTAAGATGAAAAATATAGGGACTCTGACTAATAATAGTAATATTACCACGAATGCTTTCCCTATCTAAAAGAGAAATATCAACACCATCAATAGTAATACTACCACTATCAACATCATACATCTTACATAACAAATTAAAAATAGTACTCTTACCTGCCCCACTCTTTCCAACAAACGCAACCGTCTCATTAGCATGAACTTCAAAACTCAAATCATCAAGTACTTTCTTCTCATCTGTATCATAATGAAAATCAACATGAGAAAAAGAAAAATCTCCATTCACATGATCTAAATGTTTCGTACCAAATTTTTCCTTTCTAAAATCACTACTATACATAACATCAAAAACACGATTACTAGATAAATTAAAATCCTTAATACTATCTAATAATATACCAATACTATAAACAATATTAGGTACTCTACCTGCATAATTATAAATAACTAACGCATTCGCAACAACCAAATCCCCTCTTACTATTAAATAAACAAGTAAAAAGATAAGTCCTGTATCAAAAAAATCACGAAAAGTACTACGTAATAAACTATATTTTCTATTAACAGCATCCATCTCATAACGATACAGATTAACTTCTTCTACCTGCTTATGTAATTCATTTGTAAAACTACTCTCTGCATGCAATAATTTAACATCTCGAATACCTCTAACAATTTCTCCAACAAAACCAGACACTTTTTCATTTTTCTTACGGAATTTTTTATCAGATTCATTATAAATCCGTGTTCTTTTCTGTTCGATAAAAAATAAAACTACTATTACAACTACCATATAAAAAAAGGCCCAGATATTAATAATAAACATTGCGACAAAAATACCTAAATCAGTTAAAATATTAGAAAGATATCGATTTAATACATTAAACACACTAGCAAGACGACTAGTATCATTAGTAAGTCTTTGAATAAAAATACCAGAACCATTATTATCGATAACACTAGTTTCTAACTTCATAATTTCTACACCTAAAGCAGTTTGCAATTCTATAAATGTTTCTCTATAAATTACTTGTGCATAATACTGAGAAAAACGAACAACAAAATTTCTACACCATTCTATTAGACATAAAACAACTGCTAAAAACAATAATTGCTGAAAAAGACTATCGGTTAATGAAATAATAATCTGAGCACTAAGAATAGGAACAACAATACTAATAATAATAGAAACTACATTACACAAAATATATTTAACAAGTTTCCATCTCTGATTTCTAGCGTATCGCCAAACTAATTTAATATTTTTAAAAAACTCTTTCATTCTTACTCCTTTATTATAAGACCAATAGGACAATGATCACTACCTAATATATCTTTATAAATAAGACTATCCTTAACTTTAGAAATAAACGACTTAGA
>CALVVW010000101.1 GCA_944364005.1 uncultured Bacilli bacterium
CTTTTAAAAATTTAGGATACTGCATGATGTTTTTCCTTTCTGCTGTCTAAGACAGAATTTATCACTATTAATACAATGCTTACTAATAACATGATTCCAGAGGTAATTAACATTGGCATTGCAGATATTCCTACTGTGTCTGTTTCTATCGCAATATTTAGTACTAAAGCAATCGATCCTCCAATTAAGGCAATAAACAATGCAGAAATAATTCCAGCAATGGCGATATTTACAATCCATTTATAGTATGGTTTCTTTAATAACGCAATAATTATTATAGATACGATTGATGTTATCATTAGCCCTATCATAAAATTATCGGTAGTAACACTTTGATATCTATCCAATACTACTTGTCCTTCTTCAGGTATTGAGTTTTTTGCTTCTTCAATCATTTTTTTGTATGATGCATTTATATCTTCATTTTTAGTTACTTCCTCTAATAGCTCGTCTAACTTTTCATCACTAATAGATTGTCCCGTTACTTGTTCTATTGTTGTTTTATTTTCTTTCATAAATGTTTTGAAGTCTTCTTCTACATTGATATCTTCTATTTCATCAGTTGTTAAATCTTTCATTATTTTGTTGCTATATTTATTCATCAAATTATCTATATTTTCATTTGTACGTAGGTTATCTTCTAATTCTTTTATATTTTCGTCAGTTAATTCTGGAAATTCATTTTTAAAAGATTCACTCATTTGTTTTATGATTTCTTCTTTTCCATAGGTTCCTATAATATCTCGATTTACAATTTGTTCTGCATACATAATCGTTGGTATTAAGGTAAATGTAAAGACTAATACTGTAGTTAGAATTCCTCTAATAAATGTTTTCATAGTTTTTCTCCTTTTTTTCTTCTATTATATCATATATATTGTCCCTATTATCACAATAATACCAGTGATTATAAACATACTTGCTACTAGTTCTGGAATTATATTTTTTGTATAAGCATCACTCGGATTTTCTTTATTATAATAAACAGTCACTTTTTTTATACATGAACTAAGAATTCCATTTATTCCTACAGAAGATTTTATTTGATAGGTTTTCTTGTCTACTTCATATTTTACGGTAGGATATTTTGCCCAGGTTTTCGCTTCATTTAATTCAAATTGGGAATCGATAATTGTACCTTTACATTTTTCTAAACATTTAGGATGTTCTTTTTTTATAATTCTTCTTTCAGTAATTAGTATCACTATTCCTACTATTACTACTTCTGTACTTAGTATTAATGGCTGAATGATTCCTTTTTCTATTAATGGTCCTTTTACACATAGGCTTAGTATTACTATAATTACTGCATTGATACAGATTGCGATAAATACTATGATTAGTAGAATAAATTCTGGTTTTATAGTTTGTTCTTTTTTGTTATTTTTTTTCATATTTTACTCCTTATAATTATAAATATATTCTTCGATATCTAGATAAGATTTATCTTTTGAGTAAGTCATAGCATAGATGTGATAGGCTCCATTTTGAACTGGTAATGTGTTATGTGTATTTAGCTCTTTAATATAGATAGAATAGTAGCATTCTTGGTTTACCGATTCACAAGTTGCGGGTGTGAGTAAGTTTTCTATATTGGTACTTACTTCTTTTTTTGTTAACCAGTTCTTACTGTTTTGTAACTCTTCAAAAAAGGCTTTTTCCTCTTTTGGATTTGTGAATATGATATAGTTTGATTTATGATTTAATAAATAGCTTTCGTCCCAGTTTATTTTATAGTATTTTCCTTGAGATGGTAGGGTTATTCCTATTACATCTTGATAAGTAGTGATGTTTTTATAGTCTATTTCATCATTTATTAAGAAAGATACAGAACCTTCTAGTAGGATGATTCCTGTTACTATGATACCTGCAATAATATTTTTGGTGCATTTTAGTCCTTTGATACGATAGATAATTCCTAATATTATGGATAGCACGGGAATTGGTAATAGATAGTATGCTACATATGTATAGTTAAAAGTTAAAGGAAGCGGCGCATTTTCTTTTTGCGTTGTTAGTAGTATCAAAAGCATGCTTGCCCAGATGGAGATAATAGTTAATATAAATAAAACGATTAGTCCTATCTTTACTCTTTCATATTTTTCTAGGTTTTCTTGCTGTTCTTCGATTGCTATTTTTTTCTTAATCTTAGTTTTAGGAATTCTGGCATAAAGATAGTCAATTAAATTCATATTTATTTTGTGTTTTGGTATAGGAATTATGTGTTTGGTATTTACTATGATGTAGATATCAGTGTTGGTTATTTTTACTTTCTTTATTTCTTCATAGCTTATTTTTAAATTCATCTTTTCATTTTCTAGTTTTATGTATTTGTCATAGAAATAGACTTTATATTCTACTTGATTTTTATTTTTAGCAAATCTTTTGTAATCCAATTTACTAAATAATACGTATCTTATTTTTAGAAGAAAAAACATTACTACAATTACAAAGATATCTGATATTACTACCTCTTCTATTGATAGAGGATCAGGTGGTATTAGAGCAATTGAGAAAAACAATATAATTATTAGAGATGCAATTAAGAATGTTTTCCAAAATTGATAATTACAAGTCTTTCT
>CALVVW010000102.1 GCA_944364005.1 uncultured Bacilli bacterium
GCAAAACTTCTTTTCTTCCTCATCTGTAATCACCTTAGTCTTACACTGTTCTTGAAGGTTATTGGTAAGTTCAACAACATCTTGATTGTTCTGTATAACTTGATAATCTCCATAAAGAAAAAAAGCTCCAAATACTAAAAGTATAATTATTACAACTATATTTCGCTTCAAAAAACTTTTCATAATACACCTCATTAAATAAGTATTTATAGAACAAAACAAATATAATATCTAATGTAATCACTAAAAATAATCCAATTTTTATATAAAACATTCAATTATTTTAAATATCACAAACAATAAATTATCGACAATTACATTGTACTATTATAAAATTTAATTTTCCAAAAAACATGAAACATACCTCTAACTACTCTACTTAATAATTAAAATCTACTATATTCATTGTACCACTTACTACGAAATAAAACAGTAAATTTGCCAAAGAAAAAGTTCATTGACAAAATACTTGTCAAATGAACTTAAATATTATGCATTCTCTAATATAAATAACTCAATTAAAAAACTTCCATCTACATCCGTAGTTTTTATTTTTAAATCGATATCCGCAAGCTTTCTAAAAATAGCTATAAGTTCTTCTTTACTGTAATACCTAGTTAACTCTCTAGTCTTTTGAATACGATATGGTTTTTCTCCTAAAGTATCAGCAATCTCTTGATTTAGTCTCATCTTCTCCTCTAATACCTTTACTTGATACATAATTAAATACTGACTAGCAAGCAATCCTAGTAATGATAATGGCTCTATAGAATAATTACAAAGCTCATGATACTTTTCTAACGCTTTCTTTTTATCCTTTTCTGCTAATACTCTAACAAACTCAAAAGTTAAATCCTTAGGATCTCCCAACTTTCGAATAACCAATCTATCTACATCTTCTAACGTAATCTTTTTACTATCAAGACAATACATTTTTAACTTAGAACACTCTTGATGAATTCTTCCAATATCTTCTAAACACTCTGTAGCAAGCTTTCGAACAACTTGAGAATCCACCTGATATCCTTGTAATTCTTTCTTAATAAAACTAACAGCATCCACCGAAAAAGAAGGACACTCTAAATTTTTCTTTAACTCTTTGGTAATCTTTTTTGTATTATTTAACTTTCTTGCTGTTACAAATAACAAAATACTATCCAAAGGATTTTTTAAATATTTTAGAAAATGTTCTATCTCTTTTTCACTAGTATCACTAGCTAAAGATTCAATATGAGAAACTATAATAACTTTCTTCTCAGAAAATAGTCCGTAAGTATCTAAATCTTCTATCGCCGAAGACAAAGGAACTTCTTCCATATCATAAGAATGTACAGGACTAGAAGAAAATTCCCTCGACTCGATAATTTCTTTTATTTTCAACTCAATTAGATATTCATCAACTTGTTCTAACAAATAATTATTCTTCATTTCTTAATACTTTCTCAATATGTGTATAAATTTCTGGTAAGGCATCTTTCGTTTTACCTCCACCTTGAGCAAACGTAGGACTACCTCCTCCATTACCTAAAGAAGATACACTAGCATCTTTTACAACAAGACCGCTATTAACGTGACAACTACTACGAGATAAGAAGTTAATACTTCCATCTTCTTTAATATTAGCAAAAAATACAAATCCTGTTCCCATCTCATCAATCATTGCATCAGCAACACTCTTAAGTAAGTTAGTATCTTTATTTTCAACAGTCATTAAAAGTCCAAACGTACCATTATAATCTTTAATATGTTCCCGATAAACATCCAAATTAGAAAGCACTTGTTTTTCTCTTAAATCACGATACTTTTTCTCTAAATCTCTTACTTCTTGTTGTACATATTGTAATTCATTACGATTAAAGATAATATCCTTATAAGATTCTGGCTTACTATGATCAATATCAACATCAAAATCCAATTTAATACCAACACTTCTAGCATCATCGACTATCTCTTTTGCCTTTAATAATAACTTAATCATCTCATCATTATATGGCTTAATAATATCAAATAAAGTATCTTCTATCTTACTTCCTGTAACACCTTCAATACGGTATAAATTACTTCCTTTAGACTCATAAGAAGAAATAGCAAATTTTTCAATATCTTTCGTATTCGTAGCATGTGTACCACCACAAAGCTCGATAGACTTACCAATTTTAACAACCCTAACAATATCCCCATATTTTTCGCTAAATAATGCTATAGCTCCCAATTGCTTTGCCTTTTCGATTGGCATTACTTCTGTAGAAATAATAATATGTTTATTAATCATATCATTAACAAAATTCTCAACTTCAATAATCTTATCATCCGTAAGCTTACCAGCATAAGTAAAGTCAAAGCGTAACTTGTCACCGTCAACATAACTTCCTGCTTGTCTAATCTGACTAGAGACACATTGTTGCAACGCATACTGTAACATATGTACACTGGAGTGATTTGCTTCTGTTCTCTTACGACGGTCTTTATCTAAGATAATTTCACATTCATCATTAGCACTAATATAACCATCTAATAATTTAACTTTATGAATATGTTG